>JACCZN010000105.1 GCA_013695915.1 Rubrobacter sp. | reverse complement strand
CCGGTCTCACGGAGGCCGGGGCCGCCCGCGAGCCGATCGAGCAGTTCCGGAGGTGGTTCGAGGAGGCCCTGGGGGCCGGGCTCCACGAGCCGAACGCCATGACGCTCGCCACCGCTACCCGTGACGGACGTCCCGCCGCCCGGGTGGTGCTCCTCAAGGGCTACGACGAGCGGGGCTTCGTCTTCTACACCAGCTACGGGGGGCGCAAGGGCCGGGAGCTCTCGGAGAACCCGTGGGCCGCGCTCGTCTTCTACTGGGGTGAGCTCGAGCGGCAGGTCCGTGTGGAGGGCAGCGTTGCGCGGCTGCCGGAAGGGGAGTCCGACGCCTACTACCAGAGCCGGCCGTGGGGCAGCAGGATCGGGGCTCACGCCTCTCATCAGAGCCGTCCGGTGGAGGGACGGCAACCCCTCGAAGAGCGGGTACGGCAGCTAGAGAGGGAGTACGAGGGCCGGGAGCTACCCCGCCCGGAAGACTGGGGCGGCTACCGCCTCACCCCGGAGGCGGTAGAGTTCTGGCAGGGCCGCGAGAACCGCCTCCACGACCGGCTGCTCTACCGGACAGCCGGAGATTCCTGGGAGATACAACGCCTGCAGCCGTAGCCGCCGGTTTAGGCGGAGAGGGGCAGGCTGCTCTCGTGCACCTTGGCGGGCAGAGAGCGCCGTATCTTGTCGAACTCTTTGCGCTCGGAGTCGCCGAGTAGCGTGACCGCCACGCCTTCCCTGCCGGCGCGCGCCGTGCGGCCTATGCGGTGCACGTAGGTATCTGCGTCTTCGGGGAGATCGTAGTTGACGACGTGCGAGACGTCCGGGATGTCCAGCCCGCGCGCCGCGACGTTCGTGGCGACCAGTATCCGCGTCCGGCCCCCGGCGAACGCTGCGAGGGTCTTGTCGCGCTGGGACTGTGTCTTGCCGCCGTGGAGCAGCCCCGAGCGGTAGCCGTCCCGTTCGAGCTGGCGGTGGAGCTTGGTCGCCCCATGCTTGGTGCGGCGGAAGACGACCACGCGCGGCTCCTCCGCGGCGTCTATCAGGGTGCGCAGGGCGCGCGTCTTGTCGCGGCCGTCAACGCGGTAGTAGAGTTGCTCTACGGTATCTACCGTCGGTGCCTCGGCCTCCACGGTGAGCCGGTGCGGGGAGCGCATGTGGCGCTCTACCATGCCCTGTATCGTCCCGGGCATCGTGGCCGAGAACAGGGCGGTCTGTCTCTCGTCCGGCGTGTGAGAGAGGATCCGGCCGACATCCGGCGCGAAGCCCATGTCGAGCATCCGGTCCGCCTCGTCGAGCACCAGGTAGCGGACCGTACCGAGCTGCAGCGTGCCCCGCTGCAGGTGGTCCAGGATACGGCCCGGCGTACCCACGACGAGCCCAGCGGAGCGGTTGCGGAGGGCTTTGATCTGGGGCCCTATCGAGACGCCGCCGCAGAGGACTATCGGGCGGACCGGCGCGTGGCGGGAGAGGCTCGTGATCTCGGCCGCCACCTGCGCGGCCAGCTCCCGGGTGGGCACGAGCACGAGCGCCTGTATGCCCTTGGTCTTAGGGTCGAGAGCCTCGATCAGGGGTATGGAGAACGCGGCCGTCTTGCCGCTGCCGGTCTGCGCGAGGCCGACGACGTCCTCTCCGCGCAGGAGCTCGGGTAGAGCCAGCGCCTGTATGGGCGTCGGGGCGTCCCACCCCTGCTCCGCTACGGCCCTTCCGAGCCGCTCGGAGACGGGGAGGTCCGCGAACGTGGTCAGCGGGTTATATGTATCTGCGTTGGTCTTCATGGTGATGTGTTCCCTCTCTTGTCGTTTGTAGCGGGCGCCACCATAAGAAGCGTACGTCGTGGGCTACCACTCGACGGGAGAGGAGAGACACAGGGCACAAAAAAGAGATGCGGTCGGGATACGCTGCATCTCGAAGATCGTGGACGTATATTCTTTATTGCGTAGCATGGGGAAGTATACCGGACGGAAGCCCGTAATCAACCGGCGGCTCCTGCGGGCTCCGCTACCGGGTGCGCCAGACGCCCGGAGCCGGGCTGCCGACGGCCTGCTAAGATAGAACGTCGGTTATGCAGGATGGCGGGGAGAGGAGAGCGCTTGAAGCTCGTAACTTACTCGAGGCGCGGGGAAGAGCCGCGGATAGGGTACGTGGAGGAGGGACGGGTAAAGCCGCTGGCGGAGCCCGGGATGAGCATGCTGGACTTTATCGAGCACGGGCGCGACCCTGACCGGCGTCCCGCCGAGGACGGGGGAGTGGCGCTGGAGGAAGTGAAGCTCCACGCGCCGGTCGGGAACCCGGGCAAGATCATCGGCATCGGCCTGAACTACAGTGACCACGCCGCCGAGACGGGGGCGGAGATACCGGAGAAGCCCATCGTCTTCGCCAAGTACCCGAACACCCTTGCCGGACCGGGAGACGCTATCCGCATACCGCCCATCACGGAGCAGGTAGACTACGAGGCGGAGCTCGCCGTGGTCATCGGGCGGGCGGCGCGGAACGTCTCCGAGTCCGAGGCCCTGGACCACGTCTTCGGCTACACCAACTGCAACGACGTCTCCTCGCGGGACCTGCAGTTCTCCGAGGGTGGTCAGTGGACCCGGAGCAAGTCCATAGACACGTTCTGCCCGGTCGGGCCGTACATCGTCACGCGCGACGAGGTCCCCGACCCGCAGGACCTCTCCGTCCGGTGCACCCTGAACGGCGAGGTGATGCAGGACGGTACTACGGCGAAGATGATCTTCCCCGTCGCCCAGCTCATCTCCTTCCTCTCACAGGGGATGACGCTCCTCCCCGGGGA
Organism: Rubrobacter sp.; assembly: GCA_013695915.1. Taxonomy (GTDB): domain Bacteria; phylum Actinomycetota; class Rubrobacteria; order Rubrobacterales; family Rubrobacteraceae; genus Rubrobacter_A. The sequence continues at coordinate 11,371 of JACCZN010000105.1, read as the reverse complement.
CATAATCTCGACCGGCACCCCACCGGGCGTCGGGGTGGCGCGGGACCCGAAGGTCTTCCTCAAGGACGGGGACGAGGTGACCATAGAGATAGAGGGACTCGGGTCCCTCACGAACCCCGTACAGGCCGAGTAAGGCACTCGACGGAGAGGAGCACAGAGGGATGGACCTGCTCGCCGGGCTCGCCGACATAATCCCCGAGGAACGGCGCTTCGGGTCTGGAGAGGAGATCGAGCGCCACAGCCGGGGCGTTACCCGGCACTCCTCCCACCCGCCGGACGCCGTGGTCTTCCCCGAGAACCGGGAGGAGGTCTCGGCCCTCCTCCGGTTCGCCAACGAAAGCGGCGTCCCGGTCGTACCCTACGGCCAGGGCAGCAGCCTCGAAGGCCACGTGGTGCCGACCCACGGCGGCATAAGCCTCGACACCTCCAGGATGAACCGGATACTCGAGGTCCGGCCCGAGGACTTCGTCGCCCGCGTGGAGCCGGGCGTGACCCACGGGCAACTGAACGAGCGTCTCCGGGAGCACGGCCTCTTCTTCCCCGTGGACCCGGGCTGGGACGCCTCTCTTGGCGGGATGGCCGGGACCAACGCGAGCGGGTCGAACGCCCTGCGATACGGGGTCATGCGGGAGCAGGTGCTCGGGTTGGAGGTCTTGCTCGCGGACGGCTCGGCGATGAGGACCGGCGGGCTCGCGATGAAGTCCTCCGCCGGGTACAACCTCACGGGGCTCTTCGTCGGCTCGGAGGGCACGCTCGGGGTCTTCACGGAGATCATCCTGCGGCTCAAGCCGGTACCGGAAGGTGCCATCGCGGCCCGCGCTACCTTCCCGGACATAGAGGCCGCCGGTAACGTTGCGGTCTCCATTATCCGGTCGGGGATGATGGCCGGGCGGGTGGAGCTCGTGGACGAGCGGACGGTAGGGGCGGTCAACGCCTACAAGGGCACGGACTACGAGGAGTCCCCGACCCTCTTCCTGGAGTTCAGCGGCGACGAGGCCACCGTGGGCCGGGACATGGAGCGGGCCCGGGAGCTCTCGGAGGCCGGGGGCTGTACGTCGTTCCGGTTCGAGGAGGACGAGGCCGCCCGGGAGAAGCTGTGGGAGGCCCGCCACGAGGCCGGGCTGGCAATACGCAACATGAACCCCGACAAGGCGACCGTCTCCACGGACGTGTGCGTCCCGATCTCCGAGCTACCCGGAGCCCTCCGCGAGGCGCGCCGGACCATCGACGAGCACGGCCTCGAAGCGGCGATACTGGGTCACGTCGGGGACGGGAACTACCACGCGGTCTTCCCGGTAGACACCTCCGACGAGGAGGACGTTCACCGGGCCGAGGAGGTGAACGCCCGGATCGTGGGTTACGCCCTCGCCCGGGGCGGGACGTGCAGCGGCGAGCACGGCGTCGGCTCCGGCAAGCGGGGCCACCTGGAGAAGGAACACGGCGACTCCATCCCGTTCATGCGCGGCATAAAGGACCTGGCCGACCCGAACGGCATACTGAACCCCGGGAAGGTGCTCCCCGACCCCCGGCCGGAGAGCGGTATCCCTGAAGAGTCCTACTAGCCGCATAACCGGCGAGCGGGTGGCGCGGTGAGGATCTCGGCTGGCGAGTGGTTCCGGCTCTCCCGGCCGTTCACGCTTACCGCCTCGGCGGTCCCGGTGCTCTTCGGTACCTCGCTGGCCGTCGCGGACGGCGTGTTCTACCTGGGGCCTTTCCTGGCGATGCTCCTCGCAAGCCTCCTGATACAGGCGGCGACCAACATGTTCAACGAGTTCTACGACGAGAAGCGCGGGCTGGACACGGAGTCGTCGGTCGGCATCGCGGGCTCCATCGTCGGGGGCCGGGTCCGGGCGCGGGACGTGCTCTTCGGTGCTCTCTCCCTCTACTCCGTGGCGCTCCTCTTCGGGCTGTACCTGATCGCCGCGGGCGGGCTCCCGGTCCTGGTGCTCGGGCTGCTATCTGCGCTCGCCGGATACCTCTACACGGGCGGTCCCCGGCCCATCGCCTACACCCCGGCGAGTGAGGCGACGGTCTTCGTGTTCATGGGACCCCTGATAGTGGCCCTCACCTACGCGGTACAGGCGGGAGAGTTCCCCCCGAGCGTGATACTGGCCGCTGCTCCCATAGGTTTCCTGGTGGCCGGGATACTCCTCGCCAACAACATCCGGGACCTCGAAGCGGACCGGCGTGGGGGACGCCGGACCCTCCCGATAGTGTTGGGCCGCTCCGGCGGCGTCGCCGTGTTCCGGGGCCTCCTGCTCGCGACGTACCTCTCCACGACGGTTCTCGCCGCCACGGGAGCCGTGCCCGCCGGAGCCTTCCTGGCCTTCCTGAGCCTCCCGCTGGCCCTCCGGCTCTGGTGGGGCGTGGCCGCCACTACCGTCCCCGAACGCCTCTACCCCGTGGTAAAGGGCACCGCCGGTCTGCACGCCGTCTTCGGCCTCCTCTACGCCGCCGGGGTCCTTCTGAGCCTGTTGCTGTGAGCCTGCAGGATACGGCCTCCTCTACCGGCTTTCCCTGGTAAGCTTCTGTGACGAGCTTTCGAGAGGAGGCGGTTTGGAGAACCTGCCGGAGCGGCTGACGCTCATATTCGACGGCGGCTGACACTTCTGAACCCGGTCGGCGCGCGTCGTCAGGACGCTCGACCGAGGCCGCCGCGTGACGGTGGTACCGTATCAGAAGCCCGGCGTTCCCGAGGAGGCCGGGCTCACCGTGGAGGACTGCGAGACTGCGGCGTGGACCTTCATACCCGGTGAGTGGGGCAGGCCCCGGGAGCGGCACCGGGGGGCGGAGGCGATCAACATGTCCCTCGCCGTGGCCCTGCGCAGCAAGCTGCCGCACCTCTTCTACACCCTGCCCGGCGTCCGGCAGTTACAGGACGGGGTCTACGATTGGGTAGTCCGCAACCGCGGCAGGATACCGGGCGACGAGCCCTACTGCGAGCAGTACCCGGAGGAGTGCCGCTAGCTCCGGTCTGCCGGGCCGCGCTCCCCGGACTCCGCTAGAATGTCCCGCGGGAGCCGGGGCCGACAGAAGAGAGGAGCATCTTTTGGATTTCGTAAAGGTCGAGCGCGAGGGAGGGGTAGCTACCCTGACGATAGACCGTCAGGACAAGCTGAACGCCATAAGCCCGCAGTTGGTCGAGGAGATCGGGCAGTCTCTACTGGAGATCGAGAGCGAGGGGCCGCGCGTGATCGTGGTGACCGGCGCCGGGGAGAAGGCCTTTGTCGCGGGGGCGGACATAACGGCGATGAGCGCGATGTCCCCGACCGAGGCGAAGAGGTTCGCGGAGATCGGGCACGCCGCGATGGCCCTCCTGGACAAGAGCCCCATCCCGACCATCGCCGCCGTAAACGGCTTCGCGCTCGGCGGCGGCTGCGAGATAGCCCTGGCCTGCGACATCCGAATCGCCGCCGAGAACGCGCTCTTCGGCTTTCCGGAGGTGGGCCTCGGCATTCTGCCGGGCATGGGCGGCACGCAGCGGCTACCACGCCTCGTGGGTCCGGCCGTGGCGAAGGAGTTGATCTTCTCCGCCCGCCGCATAGACGCTGCGGAGGCGCAGGAGATAGGGCTCGTGAACCGGGTAGTCCCCCAGGGCGAGGCGCTCTCCGCCGCCCTGGAGCTGGCAGACCAGATCGCCACCAACGGCCCCCTCGCCGTCCGCTACGCAAAGGCCGCCGCCAACAAGGCGCTCGACACGGACCTCGTGAACGGCCTGGAGTACGAGGCCGACCAGTTCGCGCTACTCTTCTCCACCGAGGACTCCCGGGAGGGCATGGGAGCCTTCTCCGAGAAGCGCAAGCCCGAGTTCACGGGGAACTAGACCCGCGGACCCTCGCCGGAGCAGAGAGCTGAGGACCCACGAGACAACCCTCCGGGTCCGCTACTCGGAGACCGACGCCCAGGGGATAGTCAACAACTCGAACTACCTCTCCTACTTCGAGGTTGGCCGCGTGGAGTGGCTCCGCGCCGCCGGTCTCTCCTACAAGGAAATGGAGGGGAGAGGCGTGGGCCTCGTGGTCGCCGAGGCCCTGACCCGCTACCGCAAACCGGCCCGCTTCGACGACGAGCTGACGCTCCGCACGGAGCTGTCGGATCTCGGCCGAGCCTCGCTCCGCTTCTACTACACGCTCTTTCGAAAGGACGAGGAGATAGCCTCGGGCTACACCCACCACGGCTGCGTAGACCTCACGAGCGGCCGTCCGTGCAGGATACCCGGGAAGTTTGCGGAGGCCCTCACCGCAAGAGACAGAGCCTAGCGAGCCGGAGGGAGCAGGCTCCCTCCGGCTTCTTGCTGGTCCTCGGTGAGCCGCGCGGCGTGTGCGAAACCGGGGGCCAGCCACCGCTCACCAGCTTTTGCCAGCCGTCCGGCACGCTGCCCGGCGAGGGACTAGACGGCCGTCTCGCGGTCCTCGTCGTAAGGCCAGCCCCAGAGGCCGCCTTCGAGGACCTGTACGTCCCGGGCTCCGGCATTCCGGAGCTTGATGGCAGCCTGGTAGGAGCACTGTCCCGTGCCGCAGTAGAGCACTATGGGCGCCGTGAGGTCCAGCTCTGAATACCTGTCGTCCAGCTCCTCCAGAGGGACCCTGGTAGAGCCCTTGAGGTGGTGGGTCGCCGTGCCGGACGGCTGGACGTCCACCACCTGGAACTCCTTCGCGTGCTCCCGGGTCTGGTCGGCTCCGATGCCCTTGAGGCTTCCCTCGAACTTGTTCTCGAGGACCCCGGCGGCCGTGATCACGGGGCTCAGGGTAGGTCCGAAGGGCGGAGCGTAGGCGAGGTCCAGGTCCAGGAGGTCGAGGTAGGTGAGCCGGCCCGAGATCGCCGTGGCGCAGACATCCGCGAGCTTGTCGGCGCTGCCCCCAACCGCCTCCGCTCCCAGGAGACGTCCGCTCCGCCGGTCGGCAACGAGCTTCAGGAACACGGTCTGCCAGCCCGGATAGTATCCAGCCCGGCTCTTGGCCTCGACCGTGGCGCAGACGGGGCTGAAGCCCGCCTCCGAAGTCTCGGCCTCCGAGAGCCCGGTCTTCGAGACGCCGAGATCGAAGACCTTGAAGACCCCGGTTCCGAGTACCCCCGGGAACTCGACCGAGCCTCCGGCAAGGTTTATCCCGGCGACCCGGCCCATCTGGTTTGCGGTGTCCCCGAGGGGTACCCAAACGGGCTCCCCGCTCACGAGGTGCGGGGTCTCCACGCAGTCCCCGGCGGCCCACACGTCCGGCACGTTGGTGCGGAGCTGCCCGTCCACCCGGATGGCTCCGGTCTCTCCGAGCTCGACCCCGGCCCCTTCCGCGAGCCCGACCTCCGGCCGGACCCCGACACCGGCGATGACCAGGTCCGCCGGAAGCTCTGCCTCCCCGACCTGAACGGCCCGAACGCGGCCGGAAGAGCCCCGGATGGACTTCACCCCCTGCCCCGTGATGCTCCTGACGCCCTTCTCCTGCAGGTGGCGCTCGACGTTCTTCGAGATCTCGGCGTCGAAGCCCGGCAGCACCCGGTCGCCGAGCTCCACGATGCACACCTCCATCCCCAACTCCCGGAGGTTCTCCGCAACCTCGAGGCCTATGTACCCCGCGCCGACGATAACGGCTCTCCGGGGGGAGTGCTCGCGGATGTGAGCCAGGATACGGTCCGCGTCCGAGAGGAACCTCAAGACGGAGACGCCCTCTAGCTCCGCCCCCGGTATGGGGGGCAGGTTCGCTGCGGCCCCGGTGGCGAGCAGGAGACGGTCGTAATGGTCCTCGAACTCCTCTCCGCTCTCCAAGTTCCGGACGGTCAGCGTCTTCCGCTCCGGGTCTACGCTCTCTACCCGGTGACGGACGTGAACCTCTATCTCCTGCCGGGCGAAGTCCTCCGGCGTGCGGGCGATCAGACGCTCCCGGCTCTCGACGGTACCGGAGAGCAGGTACGGCAGCCCGCACTCCCCGATAGAGGTCTCGGCTTCCGCCTGGTATATGATTATCTCCAGCCCCGGGTCCATCCGGCGGGCCTTGGCCGCCGCCTTGGTACCCGCCGCCACGCCACCTACTACCACCAGCCGCATAAACAACTCCTTTACCGTGAGACCCTGACTTCCCGGAGAATACGGATGGCCCACGCTTTGCGGATGCGCCCCCACCGGGAAGCTCCAGGGTAATTCTAACGGGGATCTACCGACGGTGAGTCGCCCGCTCCGCTGCTCTCTACGACATCAGCCTCTCTACCTCGGCGAACAGGTCTTCCTCTTTGCCCCGCGCGAGCCCCGGTGTGAGAGGGTCTACAGCTCAGTCCAGCCGCGTGAAGAGGTTGTTGAAGGACTCTGCGAGGGTGGGGTGGGAGAGCGGGGCGTCCCTCAGCGCCGTAAAGGGCAGGTCGCCCATCATCGCTATCTGGAGCATAGACATCAGCTCGCCCCCCTCTACGCCGAGGACCGCGCCGCCGAGGATGCGGTCCGTATCGGATTCGACGACGGCCTTCATCATGCCCCGGGTCTCGTCCATCTCCATCGCGCGCGCCACACGGCTCATGGGCATCCGGGCCACGCGGAAGTCGAGGCCTCTCTCGCGCGCCTCTTGTTCGCTCAGGCCCACCTTTCCGAGCTGCGGGTCGGTGTAGACGGTGTACGAGACGATCCTGTCGGAGGTGCTGGCCTCGCCCCCGTGGAGCAGGTTGCTCTCCAGGAGCCGGGAGTCGTCGTAGGCGATGTGGGTGAAAGCGGGGCCACCGTTTACGTCCCCGAGCGCCCAGACGCCCGGCGTGCTCGTCTCCAGCTGCTCGTTGACCTTCACGAAGCCCCCCTTGCTGACCTCGATGCCGGCCGCGTCGAGGTTCAGGCTGTCGGTGTTCGGTGCGCGGCCGGTCGCTACCAGGAGGTGGGAGCCGGAGAGTTCGTGCTCGCCGCCGGGAGTATCGACCGCCAGAGAGATGCCCTCACCGGCCTTCGCGGCGCGGGTAGCGTCGGCTTCGAGCAGGACCTCCACGCCTTCATCGCGCAGGATGTCCGCCACGGCCCCTGCCACGTCCGGGTCCTCGCGCTTCAGGAGTTGGTCTCCACGTTGTATGATGGTGACCTCGCTGCCGAAACGCCGGAACATCTGAGCAAACTCCAGCGCGACGTAGCCGCCGCCGAGGACCAGCAGGTGCCCGGGCGGCTCACCAAGCTCCATGATGGAGGTCGAGTCCAGGTAGGGAACTTCTTCGAGGCCCTCGACTGGCGGCACTGCAGGCCGGGCGCCGGTGTTTATAAAGATCCTGTCCGCCCGCAGGGCGCTCGTGCCCCCCTCCCGGAGCTTCACCTCCAGGGTCCCAGGACCGGAGAAGCTCGCCCCGCCCCGGATGAGATCTAGGCCCTGCGTGGCCTCCAGGCTCCGCTCGCTGCCGGTCCTGAACTGGTCCACGATATCGCGCTTGCGGCGGCGCACCGTCTGCAGGTCAACGCCCACCGGGCCGACCTCTACCCCGTACTCCGGGGAGCGGTTCGCAAGATGGGCTGCCCGGGCGCTGGCGACCATCGTCTTTGTCGGGGTGCAGCCCACGTTGACGCAGGTGCCTCCCACGTCTCCGCGCTCCACTACCGCCGTGTGGTGGCCGGCCCCGGCGAGTGCCGCCGCGAGAGGTTTGCCTCCCTGTCCGGTTCCGATGACCACGGCGTCGTAACGCATCTCCTGGCTCATTTCGCACTTCCTCTCTGCATATCTACTTCGAATATTCTCGATGACTTTCAAGGCCTTTCAAGGATGCTCCGCGGCTCCAGCGCCGCTTCCGGCTCTGTGCGGCTAGAGGTTACCCATGGCGACCTCTCCCAGCAGCAGGATCGCGATGAGGATAAAGAGCGTGCCCATGCCGACATAATGGGCAACCTCGACTCTATACGCATGCGAGTTCTCTATAGAGTTGGCTGAGAGTCTCGGTCTGCGGGGAGTCAGCGTCGTCAAAGGACGTACCGTTTTATCCGGCGTCGGCTGTGGACTGCGGAGAGCCGCCAGGGGAGTAGTGCACAGGGATGGTTCAGGCGCGCAGCGGGAAGAGCGGGGGGCGTCGGGAGACTGGACACGCTCCTCGATTCGTCGCACTGCCCGGCGGCTGCGTACTCTGCTAGCCGTCCAAGACGGTCAGGGTGACGTGGCTCGGCCTCTCGGGGTCGTGGAAGACTTGCTGGCGGGCGACCTCGGAGCGGTCGGAGCGGGCGGTGTCCTCGCCGGTGTTGAGGTTCCGGTCCCAGCGGGGGAAGGAACTGCTCGTCACCTCCAGCCGGATGCGGTGGTCGGGGAGGAAGGTGAGGCCGGTGGCCCAGAGGTCCACGGCGTACTCGTAGACCCGACCGGGCTCGACGGGCGAGGGCTCCACCGGGGAGACCACGCCGGGCTCCGGATAGGTCTCGCGGGCGCTGGCCCGCACGATGCCGTCGGCGACCCCGATGGCCCGGCCGTCGGGGTAGACGTCCACGAGCCGGGCGACGAAGTCCGTGTCCGGCGCGGAGGTCGCCGCGTAGAGCGTGGCGTGGACGGCCCCGAGCACGGTGTAGGGCTCCGTGAGGACCTCGCTCGTGTAGAAGAGCACGTCCCGGCGGTCCTCGTTCGGGGCCTGGTCCCGGGCCCCCGCCCGGTAGACGGCGGGCATCAGAACCGCGCCGCCGAGGGTCGGCACCGGGTCCTCGGGGTCGTAGTCGTAGCGGTCGGCGGCCTCGCCGGTCCCGTCCGGCGTCTCGCGGGAGAGCGTGCCGTCGCCGGAACGAGTGTTCGCCCCGTATCCGGCTTTCCCGCTGTGGAGGTACCACCGCTCCTCGCGGGAGCCGGGTACGGGCCACTCCTCGTAGCCGCGCCAGCGGTTCTCGCCCATAACGAAGACCTCGACCGGGGGCTGGTCCTCGAGTGCGGCCTCGTCCCCTTTTACCGTGGCCCCGAACCAGCGGAGGTGATGGTCGGTGAGGTCTCCCCGGTAGTTGAGCAGGAGGCCGCTGCTCGCGAGGCCGAAGTCCAGCTCGCCGACGGTGCTCTCGAACCGGCCGTGCAGCCAGGGCCCGACGAGGAGCCGGGGCGGCTGCGTCCCGCGTTCGGCCGCGAGCTGCTTCATCTCCCTGTACTGTCTCAGTGTCTCCCCGATAAAGGTGTCGTACCAGCCGCCGATGTGGAAGGTCGGGACCTCCACGCGGTCGTGGCGGCCGTCGATGTTCAGGTACTCCCAGACCGGGCTCGTGACGCCGTGCTCGAAGGCGTCGAACATGTACGGTACTACCCCGGCCGGGTCCGGCAGCTCTTCGAGGGGGAGGATGGCGTACTCGTTCGGCAGGTCGTCTATGATGGCGACCTGTTCGGGGAGGAGCCTCTGTAGCTCCTCCGGGGTGTCGCGGTACTTGCGGATCAGGGTGTCGAGGGCGAGTACCGCCTCGGACCAGTAGAGCCGGAGGCCCAGCTCGCGGACGCCGCCCCGGATCTGGACGCCGTTCAGGTAATTACCCCAGGTGATGCCCGGGGCCATCGAGACGAGCGATGGCGGCTGCATGACGGCGGCCTGCCACTGGGTCATCCCGAAGTACGAGACGCCGTACATCCCGACCCGCCCGTCCGAGCCGGGCAGCCCCGCGGCCCACTCCACGGTGTCATAGCCGTCCTCGAACTCGTTTACCGAGGGGCTCCACTCGCCCTCCGAGCCGAAGCGGCCCCGCACGTCCTGGACGACCACGATGTAGCCGCGCCGGGCGGCCTTTACCGGGTCCACGTATCCCGTGCCGAGCGGCAGGTCCTTGCCGTAGGGCATCCGGGTGAGGAGGACCGGGTACTCGCCGTCCGCCGCCTCTCCGCCCGGCCGGTAGACGTCGGACACCAGCGTCGTGCCGTCGCGCATCGTGGCGGGGACGTCTCTCTGGACCGTGATCTCCTGTATGGACATGTATCCGCGCCTTTCTCTGTACCAGGAGCCCGGAGCGGCACCTCACGCCCCGTGCGGAAGGCCCCGGCTTACCTGCGCCGGGGCCTACGGTGTTCTCTCCCGAAGCCTCTTGCCCTGCAGGCTAACCCTGCGAGGGGGTGTAGTCCTGGTAGAGCTCGCGGAGCTTCATCTTGAGGGCCTTGCCGGTGGCGGTGTGGGGTATCTCCTCGACGAACTCTATGGCGTCGGGGAGCTCCCATTTGGCGAAGTCCTGTTCGAGGTGGGAGATCAGGTCTTCCGAGGTGGCGCTCTCGCCCTCCTTCAAGACGACGACCCCGAGGGGGCGCTCCTGCCACTTGGGGTCCGGGACGGCTATGACGGCGGCCTCGGCGACGGAGGGATGGGACATCAGGGCGTTCTCCAGGTTTACCGAGGAGATCCACTCTCCCCCGCTCTTTATGAGGTCCTTGGTGCGGTCCTCTATCTCCACGTACCCGTACTGGTCTATGGTGACGATGTCGCCGGTCCTGAACCAGCCGTCCCCGGTGAACTTGTCGGAGCCCTCATCGGTGTTGAAGTACGCCTGAGCGACCCAGGGGCCACGGACCTCGAGCTCGCCCATCGACTCGCCGTCCCAGGGCACGAACCCGCCATCGCCGCTGGCCCGGACCTCGACGAACGGCACCGGGTAGCCCTGCTTGGCGCGGTAGTCGAGCTGCTCCTCCTCGGGGAGCTCCTGCACCTCGCTCGTGAGGTTGGCGACGGTGCCGATGGGGCTCATCTCCGTCATGCCCCACGCGTGGACGACGGTGACGCCGTGGCGCTTCTCGAACGCCTCTATCACGCCCCTGGGGGCGGCGGAGCCCCCGATGACCATGGAGCGCAGGGCGGAGAGGTCGTAGGCTCCGGGGTCCGCGTCGAGGGCCTGCAGGACGGCCAGGAAGATCGTGGGTACCCCGGCGGTAAAGGTGACCTTCTCCTCCTGGTAGGCTGAGAGCAGGCTCTCGGGGTCCAGGTGCGGCCCCGGAAGCACCTGCTTGGCCCCGGAGAGGGTGGAGCTGAACGGCAGCCCCCAGGCGTTGACGTGGAACATCGGGACCACCGGCAGCACGCAGTCCGTGTCACCGATGGAGAAAGTGCTCGCCATAGAGGACATCATGGAGTGCAGCACGAGGGCCCGGTGCGAGTACAGCGCGCCCTTGGGCCGCCCCGTGGTCCCCGAGGTGTAGCACAGGGCCGCGGCCTCGTTCTCGTCGAAGTCCGGGTACTCGAACTGGCCCTCGTCGGCGCCCGCAAGGAGGTCCTCGTAGCTCGTGAGCCCCTCCGGGGCCGAGCCGTCGGCGGAGATGACCACCACCCGCTCCAGGTCGACCTCGCCCTCTATCGCCTCCAGGAGCTTCAGCATGGTCTCGTCTATGAGGAGCACCTTGTCCTCGGCGTGGTTCATTATGTAGATGAGGTCGTTCCTGGAGAGCCGCGGGTTGATGGTGTGGAGCACGAGGCCCGCCGAGGGTACGCCGAAGTAGGC
>JACCZN010000103.1 GCA_013695915.1 Rubrobacter sp. | reverse complement strand
GCGCCGGTCGGGTACCCGCTATCAGGGGGTGCGCCAGTTTACCGGGTGTACCACGTAGACCACGCCGCTCGAGCGGTTCGAGGTCCAGGAGTCGTTGGCGAGCCAGGCCCGGGCGAACTGTGAGCGGCCGTAGACGCGGGGGACCTGGGAGCCGTTGGCGCCGGCCGGGTCGTTGACGATGACGTCGCCGTTTCTCCGGAACCCCCGCACTACTAGCAGGTGGCCGTAGCTCCAGGAGATCGGGGCGTTCGAGAGCGTCCTGCTGGCGTAGCGGTTGTCCCACGCGACCGAGGCCACGACGGGCACCCCGGCGTCCACCCAGCGCTCGATCTCGTTTAGCGACCGGAACCTCCGGACGCTGGACCTCAGGCCCAGGTGACCGGCGTAGGCGGTGTTGAACGGCCAGTTGCCCCAGATGTTGGCCCCGAAGTCCCGCGTGCCGCGGACGGTGCGCAGGACTGGCTGCCGCCAGGCGTCCCTGCCGGTCCGGTTGCCCCAGTAGCCGAGGACCATGTTCAACGAGACCGGGCTGCACCACACCTCCCCGCCGTTCTCGTGGGCGTACTGTGAGCGGGCTGGTACCCGGAGGTCCCTGCCCGCGGCGCTCCTTATGGGTACGCCGGTAGCGGCCTCGCTGTGCCGGGCCGCATCCGAGACGGAGACGGATGCCCGGCGCACCACCGGCGAGGCGCGCTGGCTCCCGGAGAAGAGCCTCAGCGCGTACTGGTACGCCTGCGCGCGCCCGCCGCTGCGGGAGACGACCGTGTCCACGTCCACGCGCCAGCTCGGGTGGGTGGTGCTCACGCTGCGGCGGTTCACGTCCCGGGTGGTACCCGCCCACGGGCCCAGGCTCATCCAACCGCTCCAGCTCCCCCCGGAGCGGACCCTGACCAGCATCACGACCCAGGTCCCCGGCGGCGTGCGGGCCTCCCAGGAGGGCAGCAGCGTATCGAAGCCTATCGAGGTCGAGACGGCCGGCGAGACGAGGGTGCCGACGTAGCGGTCGCCGCTCCTCCGTGGGTTGGAGAGCCTCAGCGTACCGTTGCGCACGGCGACCCCGGTCTGCCGGCCCCTGGAGAAGTGCCCGCCCGCGTGGTGCCTCTGGTCTATGTACGAGGAGCTCTGCGCGCCGGCCGTCCGCGGGGCCACGAGCAAGGACGCCCCCGCAATCCCCAGGCCGCCGAGCTTCAGGAACTCCCCGCGGCTGAGACTGGAAGCCTTCTCGCCGCCCGCCCCTCCCGGTGCCGCTTGCCTCCCGCTCATGGTGACCCCCTCTCGCCGCAACCCCGTCAGACGCTACCAGACAAAGGTTATCGGCGCGCGGGCCCCGGGGCTTTAGCCCGGACCGGGATCCGGCGCCCCGGTCACGGCTCCCGGGGTCTGACGATGAGCACCTCCCCGTTCTCGAAGGTGGTCTCGTAGAGGTCCGGGCGGTCCTCGAAGAGCCGCCAGAACTCCACGGTCTCTCTGCCGGGGAAGCTCTTGTAGAGGACCACGTACCGGATGTCCTGGTCCCGGAGGGTCCGGCGGGTACGCTCCCCGTCGGGGTTCTGCATGACCCAGATCACGTCCAGCGCCGGTCCGGGGCCCGTGGGGGGCAGGTCTCTCGGGTTCTCTACCTGCCAGGGCTCGAAGGACTGCAGCGCGGAGTAACCGCCCAGGGCGAGCATCGCCCGGCTCGGGACCTGGTTCAGGTGCGGGCTGACCATTATGTTGCCCCCGGTGTTGTTCTCCCGGAGCCACCGGCCGGCCTCCGCTATCTCCTCCGTCATGACGAGCTGGGTGCTCGGCCCGCCGGCCTCCCGCAGGCTCTCTAAACCCCTGACGCCCAGCCCCGCGCCGGTCGCCACGACCGCCAGCGCCGCCAGGAAGACGGCCCCTGTCCGGCGCGCCCCGAGAGAGCGCAGGACCGCCACGAGCGCAAAGGCCGCGAGGAGCGCGAGGGGTATGCCGAGGTCGCGCCCGAACCGCTCGGGGAAGCCGCTGAGCGCCGTGCGGCTGCCCGCCGCCAGCACCAGCAGCCAGAGCAGGAGACCGGCCTCGGCAAGCGCGGGCGGCAGCCGCTCCCGGCCCCCGCGGCCCGCGCGGTCGGCCAGCAACAGGAGCACCCCGAGAGCCCCGAGCCACGACACCGGCGTGGAGACCCCCGTCCCGATCAGGGCCCCGAGATCCGGGGGCTCCTGTGTACCTATGGCCATCTCCACGGCGGCGCCGGTATCGCCGGACCCTTCCGAGAGCCCCCCGGGGAGGCCGTAGGTGTCCCAGGCGTAGACGGCCGACAGCGCTCCGAGTAGCGCGAGGGAGACGAGCAGCCCGGCGCCCCGCCTCCGCTCGCGGGCTACGAGGCAGGGCACCACGCAGAGGACCACGAGGGCGAGCACGAGCGCCAGGTACAGGCTCGTGACCTGATGGTAGAGGACCACGGCGGAGCCGAGACCGGCGAGCACGAGGCCGGTCCGGGCCGAGGGGGCGCAGAGCGCGGCGAGAGCGCCCACGGCGAGCACGAGCAGGAACTGGGCGGCCACGAGGTTCGGGTACATCGAGTCGTTGAGGTACTCGTACGGGCCGCCGGCCAGCAGTCCCCCGAGAAGGGCGGCCGCCACGCCGCACTCCCAGCCCCACAGCCGTCGCGCCACCGCGTAGAGGGCGATGGCCGGCAGCAGCAGGAGCGCCGGGCCGAGCACCGGGAAGACCTCCAGCGGGTCCAGCGCCGACAGGCGCGAGACCGCCGCCGTAAAAGTGTGGAAGCCGGGAGGGTAGATCAGGTACGGCTCTATCTCCCCCTCGGAGGCCATGAGGTTCGCCATGATGGTGTGCGAGTAGTGATCCACCCCCCGCACGAACGGCCAGTCGTGGAGCACCGGCCCGACGTAGCCCCGCGCCAGCACGAGCCCGAGCACCCCGGAGAGCAGCAGCGGGCGCAGGATACCTCCATCCCCGGCCGGAGACTCGGCTTCCGGCGAGCCCTCCGCGCCCCGGGTCAGCGCGTACACTATCCCCGCCGGTACCGCGAGCAGGACCAGCGCGACCGAGAGAGGACCGCCGGGCACCCCGTACAGCGCCTCCCACAGCACCAGCGCCGCCACGACGGTTACCGGCACCAGCACGGGGGCTCCTAGAGGACCGGGAGGACGTGTCAGGGGCACCGGCCCCGCGGGCGCCGCCCCGAAGACCCGGCGCGCCACGAGGCCCGCAACCAGCACCAGCAGGGCCGAGCCCGCCGCTACCGGGACCGTCACGCCAAGCCCGAACACCCGGGCCGGTACCAGGGCCACGGCCGGTACCAGGGCCAGCGAGAGGCCGATGCCGTAGGCCGCGCGCTCCGCGCGGTCCACCGCCGGCCACAGCACCGCCGCCCACGCGTACCCCGGCAGTACCCCGACCACCACGACCGCGCCGAGCACCCGGAAGAGGTCAGCCAGCACGAGGGGTCTCCCGGCTATACGGTCCAGACACGCCGGAAGCTTAGCAAGTTACCCGCCGCCGCCTGAGCCGTTTCGGCCCACACAGCCGGGATTAACAAATAGTTAACATTGCGTTAAGCCTTATTTAACATACCATGCCCTACAATCTGCGGGAAGCCCGTCCGGCGGGGCGGGTGCCGGAAGCGTTCAGGAGCAGGAGGGGGGAAGAGACATGAAGATAATGGTCCTCGGCGGTGACGGTTACTGTGGCTGGCCGACCTCGCTGCACCTCTCTGATGGGGGGCACGAGGTCGTGATCGTGGACAGCTTCGTGCGGCGGCAGATAGACCACGAGCTCGGGGTGCAGAGCCTGACCCCCGTGGCCGACCTCAGGGAACGTCTGCGGGCCTGGCGGGAGGTGGGTGGGGGACACATAGACCTGGAGGTTGGGGACCTGCTCGACTGGGAGTTCCTCTCCGGGGCCGTGCGGCGCCACCGGCCGGACGCCGTGGTCCACTTCGCCGAGCAGCGCTCCGCGCCGTACTCCATGATCGGGCGCCGCCACGCGGTCTACACCCAGCACAACAACGTGCTCGGCACGCTGAACCTGCTCTTCGCGCTGCGGGAGTTCGCGCCCGACTGTCACCTGGTCAAGCTCGGCACCATGGGCGAGTACGGCACGCCGAACATAGACATAGAAGAGGGCTTTATAGAGATAGAGCACAACGGCCGCCGGGACCGGCTGCCCTTCCCCAAGCAGCCGGGCTCCTTCTACCACCTCTCCAAGGTACACGACTCCCACAACGTGGACTTCGCCTGCAGGATCTGGGGCCTCGGGGCAACGGACCTGAACCAGGGCATCGTGTACGGCACGGTGACCCCGCAGACCGAGCGCGACCCCCGGCTCGTGAACCGCTTCGACTACGATGAGGTCTGGGGGACCGTCCTGAACCGGTTCTGCATACAGGCCGCCATCGGCCATCCCATGACGGTCTACGGCACGGGCGGCCAGACCCGGGGTTTCCTGGACATCCGGGACACCGTGCGGTGCGTGGAGCTCGCCATCCTAAACCCTGCGGAGGCCGGGGAGTTCCGGGTCTTCAACCAGTTCACGGAGGAGTTCAACCTCGCGGAGCTGGCGGGAATGGTCGGGGAGGCCGCCGGGGAGCTCGGTATCTCCACCAGGGTCGAGCACACGCCGAACCCGCGGGTTGAGGCCGAGGACCACTACTACAACGCCCGGCACACCAGGCTCCTGGACATCGGCCTCGAGCCCCACTACCTGAACGAGAGCCTGCTGGACTCACTGCTGAACATAGCCCTCCTCCACCGCGACCGCGTAGACCCCGCGGCCGTGAACCCGCGGGTGGACTGGCGCACGGGGCAGCGGCCCGCGCCGCAGAACGGCGACCTCTCTCCTGCGGAGCCGCGGGCCGGTCGGACCGGCGCGCGGACGGGACCTTGATCCCGGAGCACGTCCGGCTCGGCGGCGTGGTGCTCGCCGCCGGTCTTGCCGTCTACGGCCTCGTCAGGTACCGCTACTACGGTGGCTGGCGCAGGCTCGACCTGCTGGTGGTCCTGCTGCTCGCCGCCGGGCTGGCCGGGGTCTCGGTGGTACCGCAGGTCGGCGAGGTCTTTGTCCGGCTGCTCGGCCTGGAGAACCGGGGCTTCGCCCTGCTCGCGGCCTCGAACCTGCTCCTCTTCGGCCTCTTCCTCTACGCGCTCGGCGCGGCGCGGTCCGCGAGCCGGTTCGGAGGCTCGATGGTGAGCGCGCTCGCCGTCCGCGAGTACCGGGAGAGGTACCTCGGCGAACCTCCCGAGGACGGTAAGGAGGAAGGCTCACCCGGCTCCCTGGGGAAGCTCCTCGTCATCATCCCCGCCTACAACGAGCAGGAGGGGCTGAGGGCGGTGCTCGGCCGGGTGCCGGAGACCGTCGCGGGCTACAGGACCCGGACGGTCGTGGTCGTGGACGGCGCCACGGACGGTACGGAGGCTGTGGCTCTGGAGCGCGGCGTGCCCGTGGCCACCCACGTCACCAACCGCGGTCAGGGTGACGCGCTGCGTACGGGCTTCGAGATAGCGCGCCTGGAGGGGGCCGACGTGGCCGTCAACCTGGACGCCGACGGCCAGTACCTCCCCGAGGAGATAGAGCGCTTGGTAGCCCCCATCGCGGAGGGCGAGGCGGACTTCATGCTCGGGTCGCGGTTCCTCGGGTACTACGAGGAGGCAGGGAGCCTCCGCCACGCGGGGGTAGTGTTCTTCTCCCGGCTGGTCTCCCTGCTGGCGGGAGTCCGGATCACGGACTGCACCAACGGCCTGCGCGCGATACGGGGCTCCGAGCTCGGCAAGCTCAACCTGCGCGAGGATCGCTTCAACGCCACGGAGCTGCTCCTCGAGGCCGTCCGGTGCGGCCTGCGCATCCGGGAGGTGCCGGTGACCATGCTGCGCCGCGCAGAGGGCAAGAGCAAGAAGCCCGAGCGCCTGGCCTACCCGCTCGGCGTCCTCCGCGTCATCGTGCAGACGTGGCTCCGCTAGACCCCGCGTAGCGGCGGGACCGGGTTGCCTTGAAGGCCCTGGGCCGGCTCGGCGCCGGGCGGCAGGGCGTGGGAGCTGGGAGCGCGTACGTTGCGCTCTCCTTCGCCGTCTCCGGGGCCCTCACCTTCGGCTTCCAGAGCCTCTGCGCGCGGGTTCTCGGGCCGGTGGACTACGGAAGCCTCGCGATACTCTGGTCCGCCAAGTTCCTCGTGGTGCAGGTGCTCTGGGTCTGGTCTGCCCAGACCCTCGGGCGCCACGTAGCCGTGAGAGAGGCCCGCGGCCAGGACTGGCGGCCCGTGCTCCGGTCCGTGAGGCGGCTCCAGCTCTGCCTGCTCGCGGTGTTTCTGGCGGCGGTTCTCCTCGCGGGCCCCCGGCTCACGGGTACGCTCTTCGGCGGGGAGTGGTGGCTCGTCGCCGCGTTCGCGGCGGCTGTGGCCGCCTACGCGCCAGAGTACTTCCGGCGGGGCATCTTCAGCGGGCACCGGCGGTTCGCCCGCCTGGGCCTCCTTCACGTAGCAGAGGCTGCGGCCCGGGTGCTCCTGGCGGCGGTGCTCCTGGCGCTCGGGGCCGGTGTGGCCGGTGCGGCCGCGGCCCTCGTGCTGGCGCCGCTCGCCGGCGTGCTGCTCGTCGGGAA
>JACCZN010000057.1 GCA_013695915.1 Rubrobacter sp. | reverse complement strand
ACCGCCCGGTTGCCTTCGGCCCTCACCACGTAGCTGGCCCGCCCGAAGTTGCCCCGCGGGGGCTTCCGGGGTTGTATTCCGGGGTACAGCCCGAACTCCGAGCGCCAGAGGCGGACGGCGGAGCGGGCGACGGAGGCGCTGCCCGTGTGGAGCGAGACGCCGGACCCGTCCCAGCGGCCCGCGGCGTCTATAAGGCCCGCGAGCTCCGCCACCCGGTCCGGGCTGCGGCCGCGGCGAGGCCCACTCCGGCTCCCGGAGGCCAGTTGCCGCCGGAGCTCAGAGGCGAACGAGGCCAACCCGGCAGACCTCCTCCGCGAGCCGGGCCGCGTCGTGGCGCAGCCCCCGGCGGCCGTCGTCCCCCTCGGATACGAGGCTCGCCCCGCGCACCGCGACGCCCAGACTCTCGAGGACCTCCCGGTCTACCTCCACCGGGACCGCTCCCTCCTCGCCGTAACGCTCCACTACCTCCCGGGAGAACCCCCCGGAGTGGACGAGCACGTCCGTCAGGCAAGGCCCGGCGTGGTCCATCAGGGCGCGGACGTGGTCGGAGAGCGCGAAGCCGTCCGTCTCCCCCGGCTGGGTCATGACGTTCGCCACGTAGACCACCGGTCCCTCGAACTCCGCGAGGGCCTCCCGCATCCCGTCGCCGAGCAGCGCGGGGATCGTGCTCGTAAACAGGCTCCCGGGGCTCAGCACCACCACGTCCGCCCGCCGCACGGCCTCTACGGCCCGCTCCGGCGCGGGCGCACCGGCGGGCTCCACAGCGACGGCCGAGATCTTCTTCCCCGCCACGACCGCCGCGGACTCACCCCGGGCGCAGGTGCCGTCGGTGTAGGAGACCAGGAGGGTCAGGCTCTCCGTGGCGGCGGGAAAGACCCGGCCCTTTATCCGGAGGAACCGGGAGGCCCGCTCCACACCCTCGCAGAAACCCCCGTCCATGTCCGCCAGGGCCGCTATGATGATGTTGCCGACGGTGTGGTTCGACAGCTCCCCGGCGTCGAAGCGGTAGTCGAAGACCTCCGCGAGCTTCTTCCGGCCCGCGAGCGCTACCAGACAGTTCCTGACGTCCCCCGGGGGAGCGACCCCGAGCTCGTGGCGGAGCCTGCCGCTCGAGCCCCCGTCGTCCGCGACCGTGACAACGGCCGACAGGTCCCCCACCCTGTCCCTGAGCCCCCGGAGCAGCACGGGCAGACCCGTCCCGCCACCGAACGCGACCACCCGCAGATCCAACGCCCTCGCCATCCGGCCAGTATACATACAGCCCGCGCCCGCAAGCGGTCTACACGGCCCCGCGCCGGAGCCTCTCTATCTCTCGTCTTCGAGGTCCCGGTGGCGGACGTAGAGCTCGACCGCCGGGCCGCCGGTCTCCCGGAGGTGGGCTGCCAGGTCCTCGACGATCGCCACGGAGCGGTGGCGGCCGCCGGTACACCCGATACCGAGCGTGAAGTAGGTCTTTCCCTCCGCCGCGTAGCGGGGCACGAGAAAGGAGAGTAGCTCCTTGAGCCGCGCAAGGAACTCACTGCCGTCTTTAGAGGAGAGCACGAACTCCCGGACGGGCTCGTCATGGCCGGTAAGGGGCTTCAGGTCCGGTTCGTAGTGCGGGTTCTGCAGGAAGCGGGCGTCGAGGAGCATGTCCACGTCCAGCGGGGTACCGTGCTTGAAGCCGAAGGAGATCAGGCTGACCGTCAGGCTGCCGGACCTGGCACCGGACTCCGCGAGCTTCTTGAACCGGAGGCGCGTATCGAGCGCGGAGTACCCCGTGGTATCAACGACCACGTCCGCCTTCTCCCGGAGCTCGGCAAGGTCCCGGCGCTCGGCCCGTATGGCGCCGATAACGTCGCCGTCCCGGGCGGTTGGGTGCGGGCGGCGGCTCTCCTTGTACCTCCGGACAAGCGTCGCGTCGTCGGCCTCCACGAAGACGATCTGGTGCTCCCAGACATCCTCGCCCACGACGGCCTCGAGCGCCTTCTCCAGCTCCTGCCCAAAGTACCGGCGACCCCGGATGTCCATCCCGATACCGACCCCGGCGAAGCTCTCCGGAGACCCGGTGCTCTGCCACGCCGTCTCCAGCACCCCCGGTATCATCTTCGGGGGAAGGTTGTCTATGCAGTAGTAACCGGCGTCTTCGAATGCCTGCAGAGCATTGGACTTGCCAGCGCCGGAGAGTCCGGTAACGACGGCTATGCGCCTCCGATTGTCCGCGGCACCGGTAGGGGTAGTGGTCTGGCTCATCCGGGAGAAGCGACCACTTCCTGTAATGCGAATTCCATAAAGCAAGCGGAGCCTAACACCCGGCACCGCTCTCCGCAACACCCGGTGGACGAGCGTCCGGTTCCTGGGGCGTCACCGGTGGAGGCGGCCGTAGACCTCGCGGGCCACGCCGTAGGGGATCCCCGGCACGGACTCGATCTCTTCAAGGGAGGCGGAGAAGAAGGCCTCCGGCGTGCCGAAGTGCTCCAGGAGGCGCTTCTTGCGGGTCGGGCCGATGCCGGGCAGGTCGTCGAGGGCGGAGGCGGTCATCGCCGAGCCGCGGAGCTTCTTGTGGTAGGTGTTCGCGAAGCGGTGGGCCTCGTCCCGGACGCGCTGGAGCAGGCGGAGCTCCGCGGAGTCCCGAGTCAGGACCACCGGATCCGGCCGCCCCGGCTCGAAGACCTCCTCGTCCCTCTTGGCGAGAGATCTCACGGGGATATCCGGTAGCTCGGAGGCCACGCCGGGCTCCTCGAAAACGGGCATCACGGACGAGAGCTGGCCCTTGCCGCCGTCGAGGACTATGAGGTCCGGGGCGGGCAGGAACTTCTCGTCCCCGGCCTTCAGGCGTTCGAGGCGGCGCCGTATTACCTCGGCCATGCTCGCGAAGTCGTCGGCGCCCTCTATCGTGCCGATCTTGAACTTCCGGTACTCGCTCTTGGCCGGCCTCCCGCCCTGGAAGACGACCATCGAGGCCACGGAGTTGGTGCCCATGGTG
>JACCZN010000046.1 GCA_013695915.1 Rubrobacter sp. | reverse complement strand
CCATCGTCGTGGACCCGGATCCGAGCCGCCCCGCCACCTTCTATCTCCACCTCGACCCGCGAGGCTCCGGCGTCCAACGCGTTCTCCACGAGCTCCTTTACCGCCGAGGCCGGCCGCTCTATGACCTCCCCGGCGGCGATCCGGTGCGCAACCTCCGGGGCGAGCGCCCGCACCCGTCCCGCACTCCGTCCTCTGTAGCCCGCGGGCTCCTCGGCCACGAGGCACGAAAAGAGACCACCGGAAGGGGCCCGAGGACGGCGGGCCGATGAGACCGACACTACCACGACGTGCGTCCTGGCCCGCCCGGCGAACGCCGCGCCGGCGGTCTCATATCCCTCTTACGGACCGGCGTCCCGTTGGAGGGCTGTTGTCCTCGAGCGCCGCCTGAACGTCTTCCGCCCGGACCTCGAAAGGGGTGAACTCCCGGAGCATGTCGAGGAAGTCCTGCAGGTTCTTCGAGGGGTCGTTCCGCCGCCAGGCGGCGGCCAGGTTCAGCACGGGGGTGGGCTCCGTCAGGGGCCGGAAGACGACGCCGTCGGTCCTGAACGCCGAGGCCAGGGGAGGCGCGACTATGCCGATGCCCACGCCGGAGGCGACCATCCTGTACGTAGTAGCTCCCGAGTACAACTGCGGCTCGTTGCGCTGCACGATGTTGGGCTTGAAGCCGGCCTTCTTGCAGCAGTCCACGACATAGTCATAGCAGCCGGGGTGGAACCGGCGGGAGAACAGGATCAGCGGCTCCTCCGCCAGCGCCTCCATCGGTACCTCGTTGCGTTCGGCGAGTGGGTGGTCCCTGGGAAGGGCGGCGAGGAGCTCCAGGCTCAGGGTGTGCTCCAGCTCCAGGGTGTCATCCTCGACGGGCAGCAGCAGGAAGCCCAGGTCCAGCGTCCCCCGGCGCAGCTCGCTGAGCTGCTGCAGCGTCTGCTGGATCGTGAGCAACTCGTGCTGCTCGAGCTCCACGTTCGGGCGGCGCTGCTGGAAGGTCTGCAGTATCCGGGCCAGCGGAGTGTGGTTCACGTACTCGGGGAAGCCTACCCTCAGGCGGCTGCTCTCAGCGCCGCTCATCTCCCGCACCGTCCGGACGCTCTGGTCTATCTGGACCAGGGCCCCGCGGGTCCCCTCCAGTAGCGTCTTACCCACCTCCGTCAGCTCCACCAGCGGCTTGGTGCGCCGGAACAGCTTGGCCCCGAGCTCCTCTTCCAGCTTGCGGATCTGCTGGCTCAGGGCCGGCTGCGAGAGGTAGACGCGGCCCGCCGCCCGGCTGAAGTTCAACTCTTCCGCTACGGCGATGAAGTACTTGAGGTGTCTGAGTTCCATAAAGCCTTGCGCAAGTGTAGTACCTGAAACAACGCAATTCCATCCGTCCCGGAGGATTATAAGGAAAGCTTATAATCCTTAGCAGAGAATATGCTCCTTTGGCTTATAGCAAGGCCCAAAAGTCCACCTCCTACCGCTTATAACGTCCGTCCGAAAATGTATTGGACGTCCCGGATAGGGGCCGCTAGATTCTTTAGCAAGCAGCAGAGTCGTGCAGCCAGAGGTTGGCGGAGAGTAGAGGGGCGGACTTGAGCAACATAGAAGGCAATTACGAGGTTATAGTGGTGGGGTGCGGAGGGCTGGGCTCTGCCGCGCTCTACTGGCTCTCCCGGGAACTCGGGGACTCCGTACTCGGCATAGAACAGTTCAGCCTCGGTCACCACCGCGGCGCCTCCCAAGACCACTCCCGCATTATCCGCCTCGCCCAGCACCAGCCCCACTACGCGGCCATAGCCCCCGACGCCTACGAGGCCTGGCACGAGATAGAGCACGAGTCCGGCCAGCGGGTCCTCACGAAGACCGGCGGGCTGGTAATAGAGGCCCCGGAGGAGCGCGACCCGCAGAAGGTCGGCACCCGTAACATAGACGGATACCTCTCGGCTTTCGAGGAGTTCGGCTTCGCCTACGAGCTGCTCGACTCCGGGGAGCTAATGGACCGCTGGCCGCAGTTCCGGCTGCGGGGCTCGGAGCGCGCCGTCTACCAGGAGGACTCCGGCATCGTCGACGCGGGGAAAGCGAACGCCGTCCACGTCGCCCTGGCGCGGGCCCGAGGTGCGGCGGTGCTGGAGGAGACCCCGGTACGGGCCGTGCGTCCGAACGGGGACGGCGTGGAGGTCGTCACCGACGGGGGTAGCTACTTCGCGGAGAGGGTCGTTGTCGCGAGCGACGCGTGGACGAACCAGGTTCTGGAGGAGACCGGGACGCGTATCCCCCTGACCGTAACCCAGGAGCAGGTCACCTACTACGCGACGCCGAACCTCCGGGAGTTCTCGCCGGAGCGCTTCCCCGTCTTCATGTGGCACGGGGCGCACAACTTCTACGGCTTCCCGGTCTACGGGGAGGTCGCGACCAAGCTCGGCCAGCACATGGGCGGTCACGAGGTCACCGCCGAAAGCCGGACCTTCGAGCCCGACCCGCTGCGCCAGCGGCGTTACAGGGAGTTCCTGGAGCGTCACGTGCCGGGCTTTCTGGGGCCGGAGCTCTACACCAAGACGTGTCTGTATACCATACCGCCGGACCAGAACTTCGTCATAGACACCCTGGAGGAGCACCCCCAGATCTCGGTAGCCATAGGGGCGGGACACGCCTACAAGTTCGCCTCCCTGATAGGGCGCGTCCTCTCGGAGCTCGCGCTTGACGGCGAGTCCGGCTATCCGATAGAGGAGTTCCGGCTGGACCGGGCCGCGATCTCCGACCTGACCTTCCAGAGAGCCTTCCACGTTTAGAAAGCGGTTCGAGAGTTGAGCAAGATAGATTATCTCGTAGAGGACATTACCCCGGGCTGGTCCCTGCCCCGGGAGCTGTACACCGATCCGGAGGTCTTCGAGGAGGACCTGGACCGGGTCTTCTACAAGAACTGGCTCTTCGCCGGTCACGCCTGCGAGGTCCCGGAGCCCGGAGACTACTTCGTCATGGAGGTCGGCGAGGAGCCGTTGATCATAGTGCGGGACAAGCAGGGGGAGATACACGCCCACTTCGACGTGTGCCGCCACCGGGGCTCGCGCATCTCCACCTGCGAGCGAGGTAACGCGCGGGCCCTGATCTGCCCCTACCACCAGTGGGTCTACGCCCCCGACGGACGCCTCACCAATGCCCGCCTGATGGGCGACGACTTCGACAAGAGCCGGTACCGCCTGCGCTCCGCCGCCCTGCGCAACGTGGCCGGGCTCCTGTTCGTCTGCCTCTCCCCGGAGGAGGCTCCGGACTTCGGTCCCGCCTTCGAGGCCATCGGGCCCCAACTCCGCGCGCACGGCCTCGAAGAGGCGAAGGTGGCCTGCCGCCACCGCTACGAAGTGAACGCGAACTGGAAGGTCCTCGTCGAGAACAACCGCGAGTGCTACCACTGCCAGGTTAGCCACCCCGAGTTCACCGCCTCGAACTACGACCTCGGCCTGCCCGGCGACTCGCGGCAGAACGTGGAGTACGAGGCACACCTGCGGCGGGAGACGGCGCGCTGGGAGAGCCTCGGCCTCGCACCGGCGGACGTGAGCTTCCCGGGCGGCTCTTTCTACCGCGTCTCCCGGCTGCCGCTCAAGGAGGGCTTCACCACCGAGAGCCTGGACGGTGGCCTTACCGCGCCCATCATGGGAGACCTGACGGACCCCCGTACCGGCAGCCTGCGCCTCATCACCCTCCCGAACCTCTGGGCGCACGCCAACAGCGACTACGCCATGACGACCCGTCTCCTGCCGCTAGACCCCGGCAGAACGCAGGTGGACGTCTGCTTCCTGGTCCGCGGGGACGCCGTAGAGGGCGTGGACTACGACCCCGAACGGGTCGCCCACGTCTGGAAGGCCACCTCCGAGGAGGACTGGCAACTCTGCGAGAACAACTACGCCGGCATCAAGTCCCGAGCCTACGAGCCGGGGCCTCTCTCGCCGCTGACGGAGAGCTCCGTGGATCAGTTCGCCGGGTGGTACACGGCGGAGCTCAGCAGGTCCGCGGCCAGCAGCGTACCGAAGAGCGCGTAGCCCTACCCCGGCGCGCCGTGTTGCGCCGGGGCACACATACGGAGTATGCTATCTGGATGCAGGTATACATGGCACGAGCACTTCCTGCGTAGAACACCAGATCCCGGACCCTGCCATGTGGTTCCCAGAGACCAGCTCCGGCCGGACGGCCGGGTGGTGTGGAGGTGTGGCCGGGGTGGCCGCGGGGAGCCCTCCAGAGACGCGCCGGCGCCCGGGGAGCGTCCCGGTGGCGCCCGGCGCCATACAAGCGGAAGGAGAAAACCGCATGATGCTAGAGAAGTACACGACCTCCGTGGTCGGTTCGTACAGCGTGCCGCGGTGGTACGAGACCCTCGAGAAGCAGGTCGAGGCGGGCGCGCTCTCCGAGGACGACATGCGCGACGTGCAGTTCCGCGCCAGCCAGGCCGCCATCCTCGACCAGGAAGTCTCCGGGGTGGACATCATCAACGGCGGTGAGATGCACCGCCGCACCAACAACCGCCACGCCCCGCCGAACGCCATGCTCAACCACTTCTGGAGCAAGATACCCGGCTTCTCCGGCGAGACCCATCCGAAGCCCATAACGCCCAAGGACGAGAACGTAACCCACCCCGGCGCGGTACTGACCGGCAAGGTCGGCTACGGCGACCTCGGGCTCGTGGACGAGTTCCAGATGATCTCGCGCTTCACCCGCAAGGACGTCAAGATCACGATGACCGGCCCACACATGCTCGCCAAGGTCGCCCACGACGAGCACTACGGCGACATAAAGCCGTTCATGCAGGACCTCGCCGAGGTCATCAACCGCAACTTCCGCGAGCTGCAGGCGGCGGGCTGCCGGCACGTGCAGATCGACGAGCCGCTCTTCGCCGCCGTGGACCGGGACGAGGTCGAGGCCGCCGTGGAGGCCATCAACATCGCCTTCGAGGGCCTCGACATGTACAAGTGGGTCCACATCTGCCAGGGCAACTACTCCGTCAGCGACGAGTTCGACCAGGGAGACCAGATCGGGCACCGCTACTTCGACTTCGGGGAGTACCCGGCGGACCTCATAGCGAACATCCAGTGCGACTCGCTGATGGTCGAGCACGACTTCGCCGACGCCTACCGGGACGTCCTCAAGGAGCAGCAGCTCGCCGTGGGCGCGGCCGACGTGCAACAGAAGCAGGTCGAGACCCCCGAGCAGATCGTGGAGCGCATAGAGGCCCTGAAGTGGCTCTCGCCCGAGCAGACGCTCATCACCAGCTCCTGCGGCCTGAACCACCTCCCCCGGGAGGTCGCCTTCGGCAAGCTCCAGGCCATGGCCGACGCCGAGAAGCTGCTCCGCTAGAGCCCCGCTAGAAGCCAACCGCCTTCTCAACAACGGGCGCGGCGTCCCCCACGGCGTCGCGCCGTTTCTCTGCCCGCTAAAACTACCCGTCGCGCCGTGTTGCGAAAGTGCTCCGGCGAGAGTACTGTGCAGGCATGCGAGTAGCACTGGCACAGATATCCCCCGTCCTCGGGGACGTCAACGCAAACTTCCAGATCGCCTGGGAGACCATCCGGGAGGCCCGGACCCAGGGCGCGGATCTCGTGGTCTTCCCCGAGCTGAGCCTCACCGGCTACTCCCTGGGTCAGGTCAGCGAGGAGGTCTCCATAGAGGTCGGGGACGAGCGCATCCGGGCACTGGTCGAGGAGGCCGGAGACATCTCCATAGTACTCGGCTTCCACGAGGACGGCAGCGGCGTCCGCACCTACAACAGCGCCGCCTACTTCGAGGAGGGCCGGCTCGTCCACCTCCACCGCAAGCTCTACCTGCCGACCTACGGCATCTTCGAGGAACGCAAGCACTTCAGCCCCGGCCAGAACATGCGGGCCTTCGCCACCAAGTTCGGCCGGATGGCGACCCTGATCTGCAACGACGCCTGGCAGCCGACCCTCGGGTTCCTCGCCGTCCAGGACTCCGCGCGCGTACTCCTCGTGCCGACCAACAGCGCCGACAGCCGCTTCCCCGGAGACCTCGACACCACCGAGTACTGGCACGACATCACCCGGTTCTACGCCCGCATGTACGAGTGCTACGTGGTCTTCGTGAACCGCGTCGGGACCGAGGAAAACCTGGCGTTCTGGGGCAGCTCGCACGTCATGGACCCCCTCGGCAACGTCACCGCGGAAGGCCCGATCTACAAGGAGTCCCTGGTAATGGCGGAGCTGGACCTGAAGAGCGTACTACAGCGCCGCAGGAGGGTCCCCCTCCTCAAGGAGGCCCGCCTCTCCCTCCTGAGCCGCGAGCTCACCCGCCTCGCCGAGGAGGGCGGCGACCT
>JACCZN010000037.1 GCA_013695915.1 Rubrobacter sp. | reverse complement strand
GGAGCGGGCGAGCTTCACGGCTTCAGCCTTGAACTCTGGCGGGTACGGTGGATTGGATCTTGGCACGTGGACTCCTTCCTGGGACTCTATTGGTCCCAAGTCTAATGGTGTCCACCAAACCGACGTACTCCCACGATCTGGCGACTAGAGGCCGGTAGACAGGGAGCGCATCCGAAGACGATACGCAAGCTGGCAGAGGCTCTAGGTGTGGAGCCGCGGGAACTCGTGAAGGGGGAAGGGTAGGAGATGGCGCGGGCGAACGGAGAAGGCTCAATCTACAAGGTCCGCGACAAGTCCGGCAAGATTACTGGCTATCGGGCGGCATACTACGTCCATACTGCTAAAGGCCCTAAGCGGAAGTACCTCTCCGGCAAGACCCGTGACGAGGTAGCGGTCAAGCTAACGAAGGCGATGGCCGACAGAGACGGCGGGTTCGTATTCGACGCCGGCACCGTTACCGTAGAGGAATATCTGGAGCGATGGCTCTCCGACTCCGTAAGGGACACGGTGCGCCAGCGGACCTACGAAGGATACGAGCATATAGTAGAGCGCCACATAAGCCCGGCTCTAGGCGGCGTGAAGCTCTCCAAGCTCACCCCGGCTCACGTCCGTGGTCTCTACCGGGATAAGCTGGACGCGGGACTCTCTCCGCGTACCGTGCGCTACGTCCACACCACGCTCAACAAGGCGCTATCGCAGGCCGTAGCGGACGGTCTGATACCGCGCAACGCAGCGGCCAGCGTGAAGCCCCCACAGCCCCGCAAGACGGAGATCCGGCCTCTGGACACGGAGCAGGTCCGTACCCTACTAGAGACCGTCTCCGGCGATAGGCTAGAGGCCCTCTACGTCGTAGCCGTGACCGCTGGCCTCAGAGAAGGCGAGCTCCTAGGGCTCCGGTGGGAAGACGTAGACCTGGAGGCGGGAAGGATACAGGTCCGTAGGACGGCCTCAGAAGCCCGCACGGGGCTCGTCTACGAGATGCCGAAGTCCGGAGTAGGCCGACAGGTACGGCTTGGTCAGAAGGCTACACAGGCCCTCAGAGCGCACCGCAAGCGCCAGCTAGAGGAACGGATGGAGAAAGCCGGGTTGTGGGAGGATCACGGCCTAGTTTTCCCCTCCGAGGTTGGTACGCCCCTCGGAGCGCGCAACCTACAGAGGGGATTCAAGATTCGTCTGAAGCGTGCCGGGCTCCCAGAGAGTACCCGGTTTCACGACCTCCGGCACACGTGCGCTACGGTCCTACTCGGGCAGGGCGTCAACCCGAAATTCGTTCAGGAACTTCTAGGACACAAGGACATAGCCCTTACGCTGAACGTTTATTCCCACGTTTTGCCCGATATGGGAGACGCTGCCGCCGGGGCGATGGACGATGCACTTAGCTAAAAAATCTGTGTGGGTTGCTGCACCGTTGCTGCAAAAGAGCCCCGGAGATAGACCCGGGGCTCTCCTGTGTGCGGTATATTCTCTATACCTATGGGGAAAACTAGAGCGCGCTCGGCAGGACTCGAACCTGCGACCTTCTGATTCGTAGTCAGACGCTCTATCCAACTGAGCTACGAGCGCAATACCTTTACATACTACCGCCGGAAAGCTGCGGACTCAAGGCTCTGTCTCTGGAGCATGGTTTCCGACGGGTGGTTTGTGCGAGTATACTTGGTGGAGAAGTAGTAGGTTATGGAAGCCATAGGGGAGCGTCTGGGAGTGGCTGGAAGACCGTGAGCTTGTCTGTTCTGCTGGTTATCGGAGATGAGGAGGAGCGGTTACACCTTCGGCGGGCTCTCTCCGGGGAGGGTTGGAGGGTCTTGCCTGCGGGGACGGGGGGGCAGGCGCGGCAGATCTCCGAGCGCCAGGGGTTCGAGATCGCGGTGGTGGACAACCGGCTGCCGGACGAGCGGGGGTTCCAGGTGATCTCCGCGGTGCGCGGGCCGGGGGTGGAGACCGTGGCGCTCCTGCGGGACGAGGATACGATGGACCGGATCGTGGGTCTCGAGCTCGGGGCCGACTATTACATGCGCTCTCCCGTCAACCCCAGAGAGCTCGTCGCCCGGATAAAGCAGATCTCGCGCAAGAGGAGCGCCGAGGATAGCGGCTCCGGAAAGCTCTACGTGGGGGAGCTGGAGATCGACCCGGACAGGGTGGAGGTGCGCAAGGACGGTGAGGAGGTGATGCTCTCCCCGAGGGAGTTCAACCTACTCTACACGCTGGCCCAGAGCCCCGGCCGGGTCTTTCAGCGAGGCACCCTGCTCCGGCAGGTGTGGGGTGAGGACGAGTACATAGACGAGCGCACGGTGAACGTCTACGTCCAGCGCCTGCGCAACAAGCTCGGGGACAGCTCTAGCTCCCCGAAGCTCATCGAGACCGTCCGGGGCTTTGGCTACCGTCTGGCGCGGCCTGAGTAGACCCGGGGTCAACGCCGGATCAGGGCACCGCCCCTTATGGTCTCCCCGGCCCGGACGTCGTAGCCGTGGCCGACGATGCAGTCTTCCAGGTAGGCTCCGTCCCCGACCGAGGCCCCCGGTAGCAGGATGCTGCGCTTTATGGTCGCGCCGGGGCGTATCCAGCAGTCGCTCCCGACCGTGACGTCCCCCTCTATAGAGACCTCGCGGCCCAGTACGGCATCCCGGCCTATTACCACGTAACCGTCCAGCCGGGCCGAGGGGTGTATCTGGGCGTGCTCCCCCACCCACAGGCTCTCGCCCCGCCGCTCGCCGGGGACCGTCACCCGTACCTTGCCCGAGAGCACGTCGTACTGGGCCTCCCGGTAGGCCTGGAGCGTCCCGATGTCCGACCAGTAGAAGTCCCCCTGGTAGCCCATGAACTTCTCCCCGGCCTCCAGGAACTGCGGGAAGATGTCCTGCGCGAAGTCCGAGAACTCGCCCTCTGCGACGTACTCCAGAGCCCGGGGCTCGAAGACGTAGATCCCGGTGTTTGCCAGGGTGCTTATGGCTTCCGAGGGGTCCGGCTTCTCCTGGAACCCCCGGATGTTCCCCTCCGGGTCCAGGTCCACCACCCCGAACTCCGACGTGTCGTAGACCCGGCGCAGGGCCACGGTCGCCAGCGCGCCGTGCTGCCGGTGGAAGTCCACCATCTCCCTTACGTCCACGTCCGTCAGGGCGTCGCCCGAGACCACGACGAACGTCTCGTCGAAGTGCTCCTCCAGGCGTTTTACTCCCCCGGCCGTGCCCGTGAGCTCCTCCTCCCGGCTCAGGTGGACGGACATGTCGCCCACCCGGAGGCTCTCCCCATAGGCCTCGAGCAGGGCATCAGCCAGGTACTTCACGTTGACGTGGGCCTCCCTGACGCACTGCTCCGCCAGCAGGGAGAAGATGTGCTCGATGATCGGGGTGTCCACGACGGGTGCCAAGGGCTTCGGGATCTCCCCCGTAAGCGGGAAGAGCCGCGTCCCCTTGCCAGCGGCGAGGACCATCGCTTTCATACGGAGTGTCCCGTCCGCAGAGAGTACGGCCGCACCACTACCACCTTCTTTCCTCGTTTAGCCGCGCCTTCTTCTCGAAGGCTCCTTCCAGGTCCACACCCGCGATGTCGGCCAGGTCGAAGAGATTCCAGACCGTGTCGTAGATCTCCATCCCTAGCCTCTCCCGCGTGTCGGCTCTGTCTATCTCCCCCCGGGCCCCGGAGAGCTTCAGCGTCTCCTCCGCGACCTCGCCCACCTCGGTCACGAGGTATGCGAGCCGCTGTTCGAGGGTCAGATGGAAGCCCTGGACCTCTCTAAGGCGCTGGACCTGATCCCGGAACTCGCTTACGAACATACTCTTCCCTCCAGATCGGCGTGCAAAGCCACCCCTATTAATCTATATTCTCCTGTGTGCGCTTACACGCCGAAACTCTACAGTGCCTTTTCCCTTCGGCCAAGCTCGACGAGCCGCTGAAACGCTACACGGCCTGGAAGATCGGTGGCCCCGCAGACGCCCTCCTGGAGCCCACGAGCGCCGAGGAGATAGAGGAAGCCCTCCGCACGGCCGGAGAGCACGGCGTACCCGTAACGGTCCTCGGCGGCGGCACGAACGTCCTGATCCGGGACAGCGGCATCCGGAGCCTCACCATCCGCTTGGCCAAGTCCCTGACGAAAGTAGCGTTCACCGGGCTCAGCCTGACCGCCGATGCGGGCGTCCTCTACCCCGTGCTCGCCAACAAGACCGCTTCACAGGGGCTCGCCGGCCTGGAGTTCGCCACCGGCATACCGGGCTCCGTCGGGGGGGCGGTGTACATGAACGCCGGGGCCTACGGCAGCGAGACGAAACGGGTCCTCGACTGGGCGGACGTCTACAGGCCGGAAGAAGGCCGTATCTCCCGTCTGTCGAATGGGGACCTCGGCCTCGGCTACCGCCACAGCGTCCTGCACGAGAGGCCGGGATGGGTGGTGTTGCGGGCGGGGTATACCCTGGAGCCCGGCGACTCGGAGGAGCTGAAAGCCAGGATCCGGGAGTTCCGCTCCCAGCGGATGAACGGCTCCCCAAACCGTCCGAGCTGCGGCTCGACGTTCAAGAGGGCGACCAACGATTCGCCGGGACGGCTGATCGAGGTCTGCGGCCTCAAGGGTACGAGGGTCGGACAGATAGAGGTCTCTCCCGTCCATGCAAACTACCTCGTGAACCACGGTGGCGGCTCGGCGGAGGACGCCCTGAAGCTCATAGAGCACGTCCGCAAGGAGGTCTTCGACCGCCTCGGAGTAGAGTTGGAGCCAGAGGTCCGCATCCTGGGCTGAACGCCCGGAGAACGAGGTCCCGGACTCCCCGAGGGGTACGCTCCCGGAGTGTTCGAGCTATGGAGCGAGAGGGGCTACGATATCCTTCACGGGATCCGGAAGATCGGCATTTCGCCTCGCTAGCAGAGGTCCGGTACAGCCTGCATGTCGTCTGTGCGGAGAGGAAGTCGGTTAAGTCTCGGTTAAAGGGTCATCTAACCCATTTAAATACAGCGATACAGGTAGTATCCTAATGCCCAGGCTACATCCGCAACAGGTGACGGGATGGACGGGAAGGGGTTAGCTGATAGAGAGCCGATTTCAAGACGTAGCTTCAGATACGCTTCAGTTCTGGATAAGAAGGAGGAAGGTACATTGAGGAAGTTGATCGCGCTTGCGGCCATGCTGGCGATGATGCTGGTAGCCGCGGCCCCTGCGATGGCTCAGACCATCGATCAGAGCAGCACGGACAGCAGCACGACCGTCACCGTAACCAACACCCAGGATGCAGTGCTCCTTCAGGACGCATCGACCAACGTGAGCGTTACCCAGAGCCAGTCCGGTGACGTGGGCGGGGATCAGATCGCCCTCGGCAGCGGTGATGTAGCCCAGATCAACGAGGTACAGTTCGGTGACGTGACCGTGACCGGCGCTCAGGCCCAGCAGGGCGTTAACCAGGTTGCAGCCGGGAACGACGCCTTCGGCGCCTTCCTCGCCGCAACCGGCTCTTTCGGTTTTTAGAGACTCTCAGGCTGAAACAGTAGCTCCGACGAGTCACCCGATCGGGCTTACAAAGTAGCCTCTGGCGGCACTCTCATCCCGAGGGCGCCGCCAGGTCTTTAACGGTCCCTATTCAGGGTATTTGACCGCGGCTCTCTGCGAGGTTGGCCGTGGCTCCCGGAAGAGGTCCGGGATGTCGGCGAGGTCTGTGTGGAGGTCGCAGACGTCTAGCAGGGCCTGGGAGGTGCACTGGCCGGCGCTTATGGCTTCGACCCGGATGCCCTTCTCGCTCTGGAGGTACTCGATGGCCTCGACGTAGTCCCCGTCGCCCGAGACCAGCACGTAGGTGTCGGCGTGGTCCGCGAGGCGCATCATGTCCACGATGATGCCTATGTCCCAGTCTCCCTTGTGGTGGACGGTCTTCTCACCCTCGGGCGTCACGGTTTCGTGTACGATCAGGGGCTTGGAGCGCACCTTGTAGCCGAACTTGTTGAGGTTGTAGACAAACGAACGGGCCGCCGGTGTCTCGTCGGGCTCCTGCTTCTCGACGATGTAGAAGGTCGCCCGCAGGAGCTTGCGACCGTCCACGGCCGCCGCGAGGAGCTGGGCGTAGTCCAGCATCCCCTTGTGGTAGGTCTTTATGGAGTGGTAGAGGTTCGCCCCGTCGACGAACACCGCTACCCGCTCGCTGCTCTCCGGCCTCCACATAAGAGGGATGTTACCAGAAAACCCTCGGTCCCCGCTCCCCGGATTGCCGCCCGTATCCCCGCGCAGAGATATTAGAATCTAGCGGGCCATGATGACCGATACCGAAAACATCACCGTACCGGAGCCCCTCGGGCGGCTCGGGGAGTCGTTCCGCGAGTCGGGCCGGGAGCTCTACCTCGTGGGCGGCTTCGTCCGGGACGCGCTGCTCGGGGAGCCGGGCGTGGACCTCGACGCCACCACCGGCGCGCACCCGAAGGAGATAAAGAAGCTCCTCCGGCCGCACGCGGACCACCTGTGGACCGTCGGGGAGCGGTTCGGGACCGTAGGCGCCGCGGTCGGGGGCTACTCCGTGGAGGTCACGACCTACCGGAGCGACCTCTATACGGCGGGGAGCCGCCACCCGGAGGTCACTTTCGGCACCCACCTCGAGGAGGACCTCGCCCGGCGCGACTTCACCATAAACTCCGTGGCCGCGGAGGCGGGGTCCGGGACCATCTCCGACCCGTTCGGCGGCCGGGAGGACCTGGAGCGGGGCGTCATCCGGCCGGTCGGGGAGCCGCTGGACCGGATGCGGGACGACCCCCTGCGGATGCTGCGGGCGGTGCGCTTCGAGACGACGCTCTCGCGGCCCGAGAGGCCGTTCGCGATGACGGCGGACCTCGAGAAGGCCATAGAGGAGAACGCCCGCTGGCTAGAGAGCATCTCCGTCGAGCGCATCCGGGAGGAGTTCGAGAAGGTGCTCCTCTCCCCGAACGTCGAGAGGGGCCTCCGGGCGCTCGTGAGGCTCGGGCTCATGCTCTACGTCGTGCCGGAGTTCATGGAGACCGTCGCCGTCTCCCAGGAAGAGGAATTCCACCACAAGGACGTCTTCGAGCACACTCTCATAGTCACCACCAACGTCGAGCCGGACCCCGTGCTGCGCAAGGCGGCCTTCTTCCACGACATCGGCAAGCCCCGGACGCTCGTCTACGAGCACCGCTGCACCTTCTGCGGCGAGAAGTCCATAGAGAAGACCAACGAGGAGGGCGAGTGCGGCAACTGCGGCGGCCGGACGCTGCCGAAGAGGGTCCACTTCTACGGCCACGACAACGTCGGTGCCCGCATCGCCCGCGCCGCCATGAAGCGCCTCGCCTACCCCAAAGACGAGACCGACGCCGTGAGCCACCTCGTCGCGAACCACATGCGCCCGATGGGCTACGCGGTCGCCCGCGACCCGTGGAGCGACTCGGCCGTCAGGCGCTTCGTCCGGGACACGCAGCTCAAGCGGGGGGACCGGGAGCTCACGAACGTCGACACGCTCCTCAAGCTCGCCCGCGCCGACATAACGGGGAGCGCCCCGAGGCGGCGCAACGTCGCGGAGGCATCCTGGCGGAGCCTGCGGGACCGGGTAGACGAGGTCCGGGCGGAGGACGAGATCGAGAAGCTAGAGAGCCCCCTGGACGGCGACGAGCTCATGCAGCACTTCGGCCGGGGTCCGGGACGCTGGATCCAGCACCTCAAAGACTACCTCGAAAGCGAGGTAATAGAGGGCCGCCTCGCCCAGGACGACCACGCCCGCGCCCGGCGGCTGGCCGAGGACTACGCCCGCGAACACGACCTCTTCGGAGAGTGAGGAGAACCATGATGCCGGAAGAGTTCGACCCCCTGGTACAGACCGGTTGGCTACACGAGGACCTCGACGCAACGGACCTGCGCGTCGTGGACGTCCGGGGCTACGTGGAGAAGCGCGACCTCGGCGGCGGGAGGCAGGAGGCCGCCTACCGGGGCGCCCGCGAGGAGTACGAGGCCGGGCACCTCCCCGGCGCCGTCTACGTGGACTGGACCCGCGACATCACCGACCCCGACGACCCGGTCCCGGCACAGGTCGCCCCGCTCGACCGCTTCGCGCACCTCATGGGCTCCCTCGGGATCGGGGACAGCACGCACGTCGTGGCCTACGACCACACCGGCGGCCAGTTCGCCACCCGCCTCTGGTGGGCCCTCACGTACTACGGTCACGAGAAGGTCTCCGTGCTCGACGGCGGCTGGAACAAGTGGGCCGCCGAGGCCCGCCCCACAACCTCCGAGGAGCCGGAGCCGGAACCCGCCACCTTCACCCCGCGCCCCCGCCCCGAGTGGCTCGCCGACGCCGGGAGCGTCCTCGCCGCCAGCCGGAGCGGCGACAGGCTCCTCCTCGACGCCCGCGACCGGGGCCAGTACACCGGCGAGGTCCGGCGCGGCTCGCGCAGCGGCCACGTCCCCGGCGCGCTCCACCTCCACTCCGACAGCCTCAAGGACCCTGAGACCGGCACCTTCCGCTCCGAGGAGGAGCTTGCCGGGATGGTCCGCGAGGCCGGGCTCCCGGAGGACCGGGAGGAGCCCGTGGTCGCCTACTGCAACGGCGGCGTCGCCGCGACCGCCGCCCTCTTCACCCTCCACCGCCTCGGCTACAAGGACCTCGCCAACTACGACGGCTCCTGGAACGAGTGGGGCGAGAGGGAAGACCTGCCAGCGGAGAGCTAGGCTCTGGCGCTCATCTCCCTCCGAACTCCTGCGCCTTGAAGCGTTCGCCGGTTACCTCTCTCGACTCGTCGGAGGCCAGGTAGAGGAAGACGGCGGTGTTCTCCTCGGAGGTGATGCGGGTCTGGGGGTCTTCTTCCGGGTAGGCGGCGGCGCGCATCTCGGTGCGCATGCCGCCGGGGTCCACGGCGTTCACCCGCACCCCGCGCTCCTCCAGCTCTCCGGCCAGTATCTGGGTCAGGCCTTCCACGCCGAACTTGCTGACGGAGTACGCGCCCCACTTCGGCCGCCCCTCGACGCTCACGCCGCTCACGACGTTTATCACGGAGCTGCCCTCGGGCATGTGCGGGATCACGGCTTTGGAGACCAGATATAGCCCGGTGAGGTTCGCGTCTATGACCCGGCGCCACTCGTCCTCGGGGTACTCTAGTATCCCGACCCGCGGTCCGAGCAACCCGGCGTTGTTGACCAGCACGTCCACCCGTCCGAAGCGCTCCACCGCCGCGCCCGCGAGCTTCTCCGCCTCCGCGGAGTCCGCGACGTCCGCCCCCAGCGCGAGTACCTCGGCACCGAGGCCCCGGACCTCCTCAGCCACCGGCCCCACCGACTCCTCGCTCCGGGCGTTTATGACGAGGGCGGCTCCCCGGCGGGCGTAGTCCAGGGCGAGCGCCCGTCCGAGGCCCTGGCTCGCGCCGGTTACCAGGGCTACCTTGCCTTCCAACATACCAGCCTCCTCCGCTAGATACCGTGCCTCGCGGTAGTTTACAGGTACGACCGCCGGGGGCACCTGGCCGGGCGGTGGCGGAGCGTGTGAGGTTTTATCCTGCAAGCCGTGGTTACTTAGCGTATAAAGGGACCATGACACAGCTACCAGCAGACGGCTAGCCGGCGTTGTACGGTGATAACGCGCCACCGGCCTGGGCGCGGCTGCCCGGTGCCCGCTGCCGGGCCGTCGAGCACCTGACCAAGCTGGAGGGCCTGCAGGAGTTCGAGTCCCTCTCCGGCCTCGAAGAAGGGTTCTTCCAGGCGCTCGCCATCGCCGCGGAGGTACTCGAGATAGGGGCTGGCACGCCCCTCTACCGCGAGGGGGAGCCTTCGGGCGCCGTGTACTTCATGCGCGAGGGACGGGCCAAGCTCTACCGCTCCTCCGGCGGCTCCAAGAGCCGGGACCAGATCCTGGGCGTCGTCGGGGACGGAGCCGTGCTCGGCCTGGGCTCGGCCCTCGAAGGCCAGCCACAGAGCCAGGGGGCCACGGCCCTGACCGACTGCGTGCTCTACGCCGTCTTCCGGGACGACCTCGTGGAGATCATGAGCACCCACCCGGAAGCGTCCCTGAGGCTCACCCGCATACTCGCCGCCCGCTCCCGGGAGCTCGAGAGCCTCGTCGGAGACCTGGTCTTCCACAGCGCTCCCCAGCGCGTCGCCCGCCTGCTCCTCAACCTCGCCACCGAGGAAGGCCGGGTCACGAAGCGCGGCGTCGTCTTCGAGCCCTCACTCTCGCGCCAGGAGATGGCCGAGGCCACCGGCATCTCCCGCGAAGCCCTCTCCCGGGCCCTCTCCCGGCTCGCCCAGGACGGCATATTGGAGCTCGAAGGTAAGCGGGTGACCGTGCTGAAACCCGCCGACCTCCGCCTCCGTACCTGAGAATCCCTCGCAATAGCAGGGAAAACTCTCCAGATTTGATCTGGATCACACGGGGCCATGACACCGGTCATGGGCTGTGACGACCTCCGTCATCCTCTCGTAGAGGGGGCTCCGGGCGGCTGGTATAACGGTGGCAGATCAACGAGAAGTTTGGAGAGGAGCGAGAGTGACCTACGTTATTACAGAGCCGTGCATCGGCACGAAGGATCAGAGCTGTGTCGAGGTCTGCCCGGTCGATTGCATCTACGAGGCCGGGGACCAGTTCTTGATCAACCCCGAGGAGTGCATCGACTGCGGCGCGTGCGAGCCGGAGTGTCCGGTCGAGGCTATCTTCCCCGAGGATGAGGTCCCGGACGAGATGGAGAGCTACATCGCCAAGAACGAAGACTACTTCGAGTAGATCAGCCTGCACTTGATGCTAGCGGGGGAGGGGCCTTCAGGCCCCTCCTTCGTTCGTGCGGGGGCGGTAGCCCGCTGTCAGGCGCCGTACGGCACCAGTACCTTCTCGAAAGCCTCCCGGTAGCGGTCCTCGTCGAGGTCCCGGCCGATCACCACTAGCTCCGACCCGGCACCAGCGTCCCCGTCGTGGGGGGAGAGGGTGGAGATCTCACGCACCGACTGGAAGAGCATCGGGCCTGCGCCCTCGAACCGGAGGACGCCCTTGGCCCGGTAGACGCTCCCGGGGCTGCCGGTCAGCATCCTGTCCCGGAAGCGGGACCACCGGTCGGGCCGGAGCGGACGCTCGCTCCGGAGCGTGACGGCCGACACGTCCGGGCTGTGGCGGGGCAGGTGCCCCGGCAGGCTCCAGTCCGGGTCGAGAGCCCGCAGCCCGACCACATCCTCCCGGTCCACCGCCGCGTGGCTGGCGCGGAGCACTCGCGCCAGCGGGTTGAGCTCCCTCACGAGGCCTTCCGCTCTCTCCAGCGTGTCCCGGTCCACGAGGTCCCGCTTGTTCAGTACGACCACCGTGGCGTAGGCGAGTTGCGCCCGGCCCTCGGGGTTCTCCCGCAAGGTCTGCTCCAGGTTGCGGGCGTCGGCCACGGCCACGATGCCGTCCAGCTCCAGCATCCCGCTGAGCTCGGAGGCGACTATGGCCTGGGCCACGGGCACGGGGTCGGCGAGGCCCGAGAGCTCTATAAGGAGGTGCTCCGGCGGCTCCTCGCGGGTCAGGGTGCCGTAGAGCGCGCCCATCAGGTCCTCGTTGCCTACACAGCACAGGCATCCGCCGTCGAGCTCCGCTACACCCTCGCTGTCCAGCCGCTCGATCATTCCCGAGTCCACGCCGACGTCCCCGAACTCGTTGACCACCACCCCGTAGCGGAGCTCGCCGGAGGAGACCCGGTGGTTCAGAAGGGTCGTCTTGCCCGCGCCGAGGAAGCCCCCGACGAGCGTTACGGGTATCTTCTTCCTGAACTTCATGGCCTACCTTTCTCCTCTACTGCTTGACTCTCTGGCCCCCGCCGGAGAGAGCCGGTGGTAGCATACCGTTCGCCAGCCGGAAGCGGTCTGCTGGGAGGTTTGTCGAGTTGAACGTCGGAAGCAGCACGGTCGTCACCCTGGAGTACGTCCTGGAGGTGGAAGGAGAGGAGATCGAGGCTACCCAAGAGGGCGAGCCGGTTAGCTTCCTGTACGGTCACGGCCACCTCCTCCCCCGCGGCCTCGAAGTCGCGGTCCACAGCCTCCCCTCTGGAGCCTTCGAGAAGAGCCTCCGGCCGGAGGAGGGCTACGGCCCGTACGACCCGGAGAGGGTCAGCACCGCGGACCGCGGCGACTTCCCGCCAGACGCCGGCCTCGAACCGGGCTCCGAGTTCTACGCTCAGGAAGCGAGTGGCTCCCCGGTCGCCGTCCGCGTGACGTCCGTCGAGGGTGACCGCGTCACCGTGGACGCCAACCCGCGACTCGCCGGCAAGACCCTGGAGTACCGGGGCGTGATACACCGCGTCCGCGAGGCCACGCCCGAAGAGCTGGACCACGGGCACGCGCACGGCGAGGGCGGCTGCCACCACTAGCAAACCGGGGCCGTCTGGCGCAGAGCGGCCTCCCTCAGGTAGCGACGCAGGAGGAGCAACGCCCGTAGAGCGTGAGGTTGTGCTCCTCGACCCGGTATCCGCCGGGCAACGTAGTCCCGGAGGGTATGCCAACCGGACAGACCCCGAGGTCGAAGACCTGCTCGCACGACCAGCACCGGAAGTGGTGGTGGTGCCCCCGGCCCGCCGACTCGTAGTGCGCCTCCTCCCCCGGAAGCTCCACGGAGACTATCTCGCCCTCCTCGCGCAACGTCTTGATGGTCCGGTATACGGTGGCGATGCCCAGCCGCGGCAACTCCTCGCTCGCCCGCCCGTGTATCTGAGAGACCGAGAGCGGACCCTCCGCAGAGAGGATCTTGTTGAGAATAGCTTGTCGTTGCTTTGTACGCCGTACGATAACCATAGCCTGAATATATCATAATGTTACACCTAACCTGTCACCCGCCAAAAGGCACTGTGTCTCCCGGGGACCGGTCGCCGGGGAGAAGGTCGCTCCACAACGAATGATAAACTAATATCAGAAAACGAGATAGGGAGGACACGTGAAGATAGGACCGGCGGGTTCCAGGTCTCCGGCGGACCCGGATCAGGTGGAGCGTATAAAGGGCTGGGCGGCCGAGGGTTTCTCACTCGAGGAGGGTACGCCGGTGATGGTCATGGAGTTGCGGTGTACGGAGCCCGGCTGCCCCCCGATAGAGACGGCTGTGGCGATCATGGACACTCCCGGAGAGCCGCGCCAGTACAAGCTACACAAGCCCATCCCGGAGGTCACCCGCGAAGACGTGCT
Source organism: Rubrobacter sp. (assembly GCA_013695915.1). Lineage (GTDB taxonomy): Bacteria > Actinomycetota > Rubrobacteria > Rubrobacterales > Rubrobacteraceae > Rubrobacter_A. Next base: position 1,036 of record JACCZN010000037.1, on the reverse strand, counting down.
GGGGCTCCCCGGCCGGTAGAGGCCGGGGGTGGCTACTCTTCTACACCGGTACGCTTTCGAGTCTGGCGCTTTATGCGGTACAGGATCGCCGACATACCGCGCAGCCTGAGGGGTGAGATCACCTCCGAAAGCCCCATGTAGTTGTAGAAGTCGTCCGGGGTCTCGAGTATGTCCTTCGCCTTGAGCCCGTTCAGCCCCTCCGACAGGATGCCCGCGAAACCGCGGGTGGTCGGGGCCTCCGGCGGAGCGTCGAAGTGCAGGGTCACCCGCTGCTCGTCGTCTATCTCCTCGGCCAGGAAGAACGGGGTCTGGCACTCGTGTACCTGCTCCATGGCCTCCCTCTGGCCCTCCAGGTAATCGGGCAACGGTGGCACCTTCTCCGAATACTCCAGCAGCATCGGGAGCCGCAGGGACTTCGGAGCCTCCCTGAAATCGTCTACTATAGCCTCTAACTGTTGTGGCATGCTCATGCCATGAGGATATCAAAAATTACCCGGACGGCGGCACGAATTTTCCGCCGCCCGGAAACTCCCCCATCCCCGGCCTCCCCGGCCCCTCAGAGCCACCCCGCAGCGCCCTCCAGATGATATGGGAGTCTCTGTAACCCCCTGGTGTCCTACACGCGTGGAATGACCGGAAACGATACCCATTCCACCAGCGACCAGACATGATCGGCTAGTCCCGCCGCCATCGCCAGGCTCCGCGGCCGCCGGCCTCTCTCACCAGGCCTCGCCGGCTCACCCAAAGTCCTCACCGGCCAGCAGAAGTTGTAGCTGTAGAGCGTGAAGTACGTCATCGACTCATGTACCTCCCGATCCTTGGAGAAGCAGTATGTCTTGCGGACCTTGCGGGCGTTGCGATTGCGGTCCGTACCGTTGTACCGTTCGATGAAGGCTGTGTTTATCGATCTACTCATATCTTGCACCCATCGACACTCACCTCGATGCCGTGACTTCGTAGCAGGGCACTTCGCTCCTCGATCTCCGCTAACAAGCCCTCGATCACCGTCTTTGGCAATACTTCCTCCAGGATCGTA
>JACCZN010000014.1 GCA_013695915.1 Rubrobacter sp. | reverse complement strand
GCCGCCCTGACCGCTTCGTAATCTTGTTTGAGCGAACGAGCGAAACTCTTCAACTCGGACGCCGCGCTCTCCTCGGCGGCCTCCAGCCAATCATCGAGCTGCGCGGGGCATCTTTCTTCGACCAGCTTGCGAAACCACCGGGTGAGTTCCCCGACCTCACCCGCCGCTGGACACAGTTCCTTCAGCCGCCCTACGAATGCCCGCCGCGTCTCGGTCAGCTCTTCCGAGTCCCTCTCAAGCCACCCTCCGGCGCGACGGGAGGAGGGTACTTTGAAGGCCTCCTTGGCGGAAAGAAATTTCGTTCGCTGCTTTGGGGTGAGTTCCGCCAGCAGTCGCCGCAGGCGCTGCGCGTACCTGCGGACCATCCCCACCTTGCCCTCGTAACCGCGACCCTGTATCTCGCGCCAGAGCTGATGGGCGTTTTCGCAGCCCTCGGCCCACCGACGGTGGATGTAGGGTATGTGGGGGTCAAGGATGCTGCCTTGCCTTTTGTGCGCGCCGCGCTCGGGGAAGCCGTCAGAGTGGATGAACTTGCGTACCGTGCCACGGTTTATGTGCAGGGTTTCGGCGATGGCGCGTTCGGAGAGACCCTGGTCGTGCAACTCAACAACCTTGAGGTAGCGCTCGTAACGCTTCCGTCGGCGCTTGTGCTTCTCGGCGTCCGTTTTGGAGGAGAGCATCGCCTCCGAGCAGGCGGCCAGCGAGGCGTCGATCTTCTGTTTGCCACGGACGTCTTCCGCAGCCTGCTCGACGAGCGAGCGTTGGCCGTCCACGAAGCGCTCGAGGTGCTCAGAGAGATTCTTCAGCAAATGCCAGCGGTCGACGATCTGCACCGCTTGCGGGGATGCTTGCCGGGCGGCGTCGGCGTAAGCTCCCCCACGATCGCGGCTGATGAACTCGACCTCGGGGTGGGAGGAGAGCCACTCGGCGAAGGTGGAGGCTTTGCTTCCCTCCAGGAGCTCGATCGGCCTGTGCTCCTCGAGATCCACCAGGATGGTGCCGGAGCCGCCGCCGCGGCGGAAGGCCCAGTCGTCCACTCCCAAAACCCGTACCCCGGAGGCGTCCGGCAGGGGCGCAGAGCGTATGCGCCTTAGCAGCGTGTCGGGGCTGCCCGTGAGTCCGAGTTCCGAAGCGAGCTGGGAGCCTGCCTCCCCTCCAAGGGCGAACGCGACCGCCAAGAGCGCGCTCTCCAAGCGGCCGGTCTTGCGGGCGTAGTCTTCGGCCACCTCGGAGACGCGTTCGGCGAAGATCGCCCTCCGACATCCGCTCTGATCGCAGAAAAAGCGGCGGACGCGTAGGTAGAGGGTGACCGGTCTCCCGTGCCAGGGCAGGTCGGAGAGGGTGCGGCGGTAATGGCTATGCACCCGGTCCGAGACGCAGCCGCACAGTGGACACTCCACCTTGGCCGCCGCTGTGGCGGCGAAGAGGCTTATGTGGTCCGCTCCGATCTCCAGGCTTCGCAGCCGGAGTTTCTCTCCGCCAAAGAGAAGGGTCTCGTCGATCTGCATGCAGGAAGCTCCCTCTGACGCTGGGCGTTGCAGAGAGGACTGTAGCGACCAGCCGAGGCCCATGCAGAGTGCTACATGAGTCATCGAGATTGCGGGAGAGCCAAAAAATGGGTTTCAGATCCCTTTGAAGAGGCGTAGGCTACACTCCTCGTCGGTTGCCGGCTTCGCCAGCGGCCACAGCGCCGTCATTCGGCTCCCCTCTCCCCTACTGGCGCCACACTCGGGCGCCCATGACGTCGAAGTGGTGGTCGTAGGTCCACACCGGGACCTCCAGACGAGCGCCGATCTCGACGCTCACGGCGTCGATCAACGAGATGTCCTGGTCCGGGTAGCCTGAGACGCGCCGGATGGCTCCTCTGTAGTCTTCCTCCGTAGGGGTGAGCAGGACCGCCGTCCGCACCAGGTGTCGCAGGAAAGACCCGGCCTGCGCGAGCCCGAGTTTGCGCTGCACAAGGGCGTGGCTTTCGATCAGGGTGGGAAAGGGAACGACCAGCCTGAGACATTGCGCCCCGAGACGCTCAAGCTCCTCGCGGGCTCTCTCGTGCCGGGAGTCGTCGAGGTCCCTGAGCGCGTACAACGGGCCTGTGTCCACGAGGACTATCCCCCTCAGGAAGCGTCCCCGTAGAGGTACTTGTCGTGGTTGATGCTGACATCGGAGAGGCCGCTGCCCTTCTCGGCCGGGGGGATGTCGAGGAACCTGTCCAGCCGATCCAGATCCTCCTGTGTGAGGTTCTCGAGGAAGACGGGCTCCTCGTTCTCGATGAGGTCTTCCACCCCGGGCTCCGGACGCGGCAAGGTGCGCTCCGTGTACCAACGCGCCGCCTTTTCGCGGCCTTCGAGGCCGAGGACCTCGCCCGCCCGCTCCAGCGTCATCCTGCCCTCGCCGACCAGGAGTAGCAGCACACCTTCGAGGGCCTCGCGCTCGGGTTCCGGGCCGAGGGCCTCGACGACTTCGTCCGGCAGACGCAGGTTCAGATCCATAGAGTCATTGTACTCTCCGACGGTTGGACGCGGGCGAAGTCGGCGAACGACGCATGCTTCAGAGCAGCCCCGCCTCCCAGAGACGGACGAACTGCGCGGGCCCGAGGACCGATACGGGCGGGTCCTCCATCCCGAGGATGTCTCCGTCGCCGCTGACGAGGTAGGAGGCCCCGGTCAAGACGGCGGCGAGGAGGTATGGGTCGTCTTCCGGGTCTCCGGTGTACGAGGGTACCTTCTCGGGGCCACCGGTAGGGACCTCTGTGACGGCCAGGCGAAGCCGCCTCGCGTAGAGGCCGATCCGGGCCGGCCCCCACTTCAGCCGACCCGCTATCCTGGGCCGGGCGAGCGCCTCCTCGACCTTCGGGAAGAGCTGCGACGGGGCGCAGAGCTCGAAGTCGTGCGGCCCCTCCTCCAGGACGTGGTCCAGGACCCGGGCCGAGGTGCCCTTCGCGCTCAGGACCGCGGACACGCAGACGTTGGCGTCTACGATGACCCTCAAGGCCTACCGGTCGGCGGCGGTCGGAGAAGCCCGGCCTCGGGCTGCCTCCAGCTCGTCGGCCACCAGATCCTCTACCTCGTCCCCGGAGAGCTCGGAGAAAGCCTCCCTCGCCTCCCGCGTGGACTCGACGAGCGCCCGCCTCTCCGCCTCCAGGAACTGGTACAGCCTCATCGGCACCAGCGCGAAGACCTCCTCACCCCGGCGCTCGACGACCACCGAGCTCCCGCGTTCCACGTCCTGGGCCACCCTTCCGAGGGACCTCCGCAGCGTCTCTAACGGGATGCGGTTTTTCGCTCGCATACCTCACCTCTCGTCTCTTGTGAACCGTGCGGTTCACATGATACCGTTGTTTTGCGAGTTGGATCTCCGGCACATCCGTCAGCACATGAACCGCGCCCACAACCGCCAGCGTCTCCCGGACCGTCGCCAACTCTTTGGTCGCGGTCCACAAGTGCTACCGGCGTCTCATTGTCACTGCAGAGTCCTGCCGAGCGCGCTACTAAAACTTCTACCGGTGCATTACGCATCCGCGGGGATTGTTTCCCGAGCCGGTAGGGTAGCGCCGATCCGGCGACGGGGCGAATCTTTGCCGTGTCTGGGTTCTGGTTGGAACGTCGTGGGGTTGGATCCCGCTCTCCTTGTATCTTGGTTTTGGTCGGGTTCGTTCTCGCCCTCCGGAGTAGAATGCGCTGTGGTGTGGAAATGAGAGAGAGGCGATTTTGGCATGAGCCATGGAGATGAGGTCCTTTACCCACCGGAGTCCTTTTCTGAGGGATCGTGAGCGGGGGCTTGGAGGAGCAGCTGGCCCTCATGATCCGGACCCCGGACGAGCCGGGTGTGCTTAACGCGCTTACGCGTGTGATCGTCGAGCACCGGGCGAACATTACCTACGTGGATATCGCGGACCGGCGTGAGAGCACGTCTACGGTATATCTGGAGCTCGAGAAGGTTACCGCTCCAGATAGTCTCATAGAGGACCTCGGCTCCCTGCCGATAGTGTACGTGGTGGATCGGGCACCCTCATTCGCCAAGGTCTACGGCAAGCGGATCATCGTGGTCGGGGGTGGGGCCCAGGTGGGTCAGGTGGTAATCGGCGCGGTAGCGGAGGCCGACCGCCACAACATCCGCGGCGAGCGTATCTCGGTGGACACTATACCGCTGGTCGGAGAGGAGAACCTGGCGGGCGCCGTGCGGGCTGTGGCCCGGCTACCGCGGGCGGTGGCGCTGGTCCTCGCCGGGGCGCTCATGGGCGGCGACGTGGCGGATGCGGTGTACGAGATCCGGGAGAAAGGGATTATCGTGCTCTCCCTGAACATGCCCGGCCGCGTCCCGGACGCCGCCGACCTCGTGGTGAGCGACCCCGTACAGTGCGGCGTGATGGCCGTAATGTCCGTCTCCGCCTCGGCCCGCTTCGACATCCGCCTGCAGCGCGGCCGGCGCTACTAGCGGCTACCGCTTGCGGCGGGGGTCGAAGGCGTCGCGCAGGCCGTCCCCGACGAAGTTCACGGAGACCACGGAGAGGGCTATGACGAGGCCGGGGAACAGGATGGCGTGCTGGCCCTGGACGAAGACGCCAAATCCCGAGCGGAACGCGCTCGTGAGCATCGCGCCCCACTCCGGGGTGGGCGCCGTGGCACCGAGGCCGAGGAACGAGAGCGCCGCGATGTCCAGGACGGCGACGGCCAGCGTCAGGGTGGCCTGCACTATGAGGGGGGCCATGCTGTTCGGCAGGATAGCCGAGGAGACTATCTGGGCGTGGCCCGCGCCGAGAGCCCGCTCGGCCTCGACGTACTCCCGCTCCCGGACGCTGATAACCGCCGAGCGAACGACCCGAGCCATCTGGGGTATGTAGACTATCCCGACCGCGAGCAGGGCGTTGGTAAGACCCCGGCCCAGGATGGTGACGATGACTATGGCGAGCAGGATGCTCGGGAAGGCAAGTATGACGTCCATCAGGCGCATCAAGACAGCGTCCACCCACCGCCCGGCGTAGCCGGCGGCGAGCCCGACTGCCGCGCCGACGACCGTGGCGATGCTGACGGCAGCGAGGCCGGCGGTCAGCGAGATCCGGACGCCGTAGATCAGGCGCGAGAGGATGTCCCGTCCGAGCTCGTCCTGGCCGAGGAGGTGCGCCGCGCTCGGCCCGGCGAACTTCCCGGCGAGGTCCTGGTCCCGTATGGGGTCGTAGGGCGCGAGGACCGGAGCGAACAGCGCCACGAGGGCGAAAAAGACCATGACCGAGAGCCCGAAGACCGCGAGCTTGTTGCCGAGAAACGCCCGCCGGAAGTCGCCGAAGCGGCCCCTCGTCTCGACCGCGGGCTCCGCGCCGGTGCCCGCCGGTGCCCCGCCCCCCGCGAGAGTAGTGTCAGCCACCCTAGTACCTCACCCGCGGGTCCAGGACAGCGTACAGGATGTCCACGGCGAGGTTTATCAGCATGAAGAAGACCGTCCCGTAGAGGACCACCCCCTGTATCATGGCGTAGTCCCGGCGGTAGATGGAGTCCAGCGCTATGTTGCCGATGCCGTTCCAGGAGAAGATGGTCTCGGTTATGACCGCGCCGCCCATGAGGATGCCGAACTGGAGCCCTATCACCGTCACCGTCGGCAGCATGGCGTTCCGGAGGGCGTGACGGAAGACGACCCGCAGCGGCAGGACCCCCTTGGCGTAGGCCGTCCTTATGTAGTCCTCGTTCATCACCTCCAACATGCTCGAACGGGTCATGCGGGTTACCACGGCCATCGGTATGGTGCCGAGGGCTATCGCGGGCATCGCCAGGTGCGTTATCCCACTCCACAGACCGGCGAAGTTCAGGGTCATCAGGGAGTCCGGTATCACCATCCCGGTAATGCTCAGGACGCCGACGTCCACCCGGCCTCCGAACGGCAACAGACCCAGGTTCACGTTGAAGATGACCGCGAGGATCAGGGCTAGCCAGAAGATCGGCATGCTTATCCCCGTCAGGGCGATCACCGAGGTGATCTTGTCCAGCAGCGAGTACTGCTTGACGGCGGCTATGACCCCGGCAGGGATGCCGACGGCCAGCGCGAACAGCATGGCCGTCAGCGTGAGCTCCAGCGTGGCCGGGAACCGGCCCAGGAGCTCCGCCGTCACGGGCTGCCCGGTGACTATGGAGTCCCCGAGGTCCCCCACCGCCGCATCCCGGAGAAAGAGCACGTACTGCACGAGCAGGGGCTGGTCCAGGCCCATCTCCACCCGCAACTGCGCCACCCGCTCCTCGGTCGCCTGCTGGCCGAGGAGTATCTGAGCCGGGTCCCCCGGTATGGCCCGCACCATCATAAAGACCACGAACGAGACCCCGAGCAACACCGGCAGTAGCTGGAGGAGCTTCCGCCCTATAAAGGTGGTCAAAGGGGCGCTACCTCCCCGAAGAGAGCAACCCGGAGAGCAGTGGTCGCTCCCCGGGTAGTATTTACCCTCTCCGGTATCCTAGGCACCGCCGCCGGTGAGCTCCACGGTATTGAACGGCTCGCCGCCGGTTGGGTTCGGCCGGAAGCCCTCGACCTGCTCCTGCAGGCCCAGCGGGGGCTCGGCGTAGGCCACGAGGACCCAGGGGGTGTCTTCGCGGATGATCTCCTGTATCCGGAAGTAGGCCTCCTGGCGCTCGTCGTTCTCGATGCTGCTCTGGCCCTGCTCCAGGAGCTCGTCTACCTCGTCGTTGCGGTAGTAGGCGATGTTCAGGGCGTCCTCCTCGGTGGCGGTCGCGCTGTTGAAGTGGACATTCAGGAAGTTGTCCGGGTCACCGGTGTCGCCCGTCCAGCCGAGTATCGCCATGTCATGCTCGCCGCGGCCCACCGCTTCCAGGTAGGTACCCTACTCCCGGGTCTCCAGGTTGACGTCTATGCCGACCTCCTCTAGGTCTTGCTGCATGGCCTGGGCCAGGCCCTCGCCGTCGGGCATGTAGGGTCGCGGTATCGGCATGTACCAGAGGTCGGCCTGGAAACCGTCCTCAAGACCGGCCTCGGCCAACAGCTCCCGGGCGCGGTCCGGGTCGTACTCGTAGGGGTCTATCTCGTCGTCGTAGAACGGTACGGTCGGGGGCATCGGGTTCTTGGCCGGGTCGGCGGTGTCACCGAAGAAGGCGTCCACGATGCTCTCCATATCCACGGCGTAGGTCATCGCCTCCCGCACCAGCGGGTCATCGAAGGGCTCCCGCTCGTTGTTCATGGCGAGGTACCCGACGTTCAGCGGCGGCCGGGTATCCACCTGGAGGTCGCCGTCCTCCTCGATGGTCGGCACGTCGTCGGGGGTGAGGCCGTCGGCTGCCGAGAGCTCCCCGCCGGAGAGCTGCGCCACCCGGGCCGTGTTGTCGTCGATGGAGCGGAAGACGACCCGGTCCACGTTCGGCCCGCCGCCGCTCTCGGACTCCGGCACGTCTGAGCCCCACCACTCCTCGTTGGCCGAGAGCCGGACCTCGGAGCCCTGGTCCCAGGACTCGAACTGGAACGGTCCGGTCCCTACCGGGTTCTGCCAGAAGCCCTCGACGTCCTCCTCCAGGGCCTCGGGGGAGGCGATGCCGAAGGGGCTCATGGCGATGTTCATGAGGAACGGTCCCTGAGGCTCCGTGAGGTTGAAGCGCACCTCGTACTCCCCGGTGGCCTCGACGCTCTCTATGACCGACTCCTCGTCGAAGCCGCCGAACATGGAGCTGTAGTAGGAGAAGTTGGAGCTCTGACCCCCGCCCCCGGTGTGGTACTCGTTCTCGGAGTCCTTCCAGCGCTCGAAGTTGAAGACCACGGCCTCGGCGTCGAAGGGCGTACCGTCGTGGAACTCGACGTCCTCGCGGAGCTGGAAGTTGTAAACGAGGCCATCCTCCTCGGGCTCGGGTATCTCCGCCGCGAGCGCGGGCACCAGGTCGGTGCTCTCCGGGGCGAAGCCGAGCAGGCCGTCGAAGACCTGGCGGGCCACTATGAGGGACTCGCCGTCCGAGGCGTTGACGGGGTCCAGGGTCACCGAGTCCGAGCCCCGCCCGAAAGTGAAGGTGCTCCCGTCCCCGTCGTCGCCTCCGCCCCCGATCATCTCCCCATCACCGCAGGCAGCGGCCACCAGACCCGCGGTGGCCATCGCAAGCCCTACGGTCCACGCCCTCAACCTCTTCTTTTTCCCCGACTCGGCCCCTTCTAGTACTACTTCGTTAGATTGATTATAGAATCACAGTCATGGATACGCCAGTAGCAATACCCAAAGCCTCCTCCGATCCCCTGCCCGAGTTGGACTCCTTCCTGGAGCCGTTCGCCCCTTTGTTC
>JACCZN010000332.1 GCA_013695915.1 Rubrobacter sp. | reverse complement strand
GCATCGTGGTCTGGTTCGCGACCCCCACGCGCTGCAAGTCCTCATCGGGATCGAAGTCGGGGCACATGCCGTGTCCGAGCTTCTCCCGAAGCTCATCCGCCTTCATCCTGCCCAGGATGAAGGCCGTGACGTAGCCCGTCTCCTTGAGGTTACGGACGATGAGGTATTTCCCGTTGCCGCCGTCCCTCAAGGTCTGGGAGGCGGTGGCCTTCGTCTCCTCGTGGTAGTACTTGCCGTGGATGATGCTGGTGAATTCCTTCTGGGCGTAGCGCGTTACACGCTTCCACACCGAGAGTACCGAGCCGCAGGTCGTGTCCACCACGACGCATTCCTTCTGCTTTAGCTTCTCGACCCAGTCTATGGGGGCGCCGAAGGCCGGGAGGAGCACCACGTCGTCAGGGGCGAGCCGGTCGAAGGCCTCCTCGGGGGGGCCGTCGAAGCCGGTGGAGAGGAACTCTATGCCCATCTCGCGCAGCCGGTCGTTCATGGAGACGTTGTGGATCATGTCCCCCGTGATGAAGATGCGCCTCTCCGGGAACTTCTCCCTGGTCTGGAAGGCGTAGTCCACAGCCCGGTCAACCCCGTAGCAGAACCCGAACTCGTCGGCGAGGCGCAGCGTGAGGCCGTCGGCTTCGAGCACGTTGCCCTGCTCCCGCACCCTCTCGACCACCTCGGACTGGTAGTCGCGGTTCAGCAGGTGCTGTATCTCGCCCCGCATCTTGAAGCCTTTACGGTAGTACCTCTGCTCCTGCACGGTCACCTCTCGAAGCCTGATTTCTCTTCCGCCGAGTTTACCCTACACTCCCCGGGCCGTAGGGGTAACCGTTCACCCCAACGAGTACAACATATGGTGTAGAATCCTCGCCGTGGATCGAGGCGCTACCATAATGCTCGCCGACGACGACCCGGTGGTACTCGACTCTTCTTCGAAGGCCCTCCAGGCTGCCGGCTTCAAGGTCGTACGGGCCGAGGACGGTTGCCGGGCTATCGAGGAGGCCCTGAGCCGGAAGGTCAGCCTCATGGTCCTAGACGTCTCGATGCGCCAGATGGGCGGCGTCGAGGTCTGTCACTGCATGAAGGCTATGCCCAAGACCTCCAAGATCCCCATAGTCCTTACCGCTCACAAGAAGGACCCCGCCGCAAAGACCCTCGCCCGGCGTACGCACGGCTCCGTGCGGGTCCTGCGCAAGCCCTTCGAGCCGGAAGACCTGGTCTCGCTGGTCAGGGACCTCGCGAAGCCGAAGTCGCTTATCTAGGAGAGCGGTGCCCGCTGCTCCGGAGGGGCGCGTGCCGCGTCTGAAGGCCCTGGTGGCCGGAGCGGGTATCGGGGGGCTCGCGGCGGCCGTGGCCCTGCGGCGGGCGGGGTTGGATCCTGTGGTCTTCGAGAAGGCCGACGAGACCCGGGAGAGGGGTGCCGGGCTCCTGCTCGGCGCGCGGGCGGTCGCTGCCCTGAACGTACTGGGTTTCTCCGAAGGGCTGGGGGACATCTCGGTCCCGGTAACGGCTGGAACTCTCTCCTCCTGGCGGGGCGCGGTGCTCTCGGAGGTCTCCGTGCCGTCTGGAAGCCGGAGGCCGGGCGCGGACAGCGTGGCCGTACACCGCGCGGACCTGCACAGGCTCCTGCTCGACGCCCTAGGCGATGGGGTGCTGAGGTTCGGCGCGGAGTGCCGGGGGTTCCGGGAGACCGCTGATGGGGTGAGCGTCGAGCTCGCGGGGGGTGGTGAGGAGCGGGGGGACCTCCTCGTGGGCGCCGACGGGCTGCGCTCCGCCGTCCGCGCCGGACTCCACGGCCTCTCCGGGCCGTTCTACAGAGGTTATACCGCCTGGCGCGGGGTCGCGGAGCCGGGGGAGGGGCTCGTGCCGTGGGGCACAGGCTTCGAGTCCTGGGGCCGGGGGGCGCGGTTCGGGTACGTCCACACCGGGCGGGGGCAGGTCTACTGGTTCGCGACCCGGAACGCGCCGGAGGGCGGGGAGGATGCTCCCGGCCACAGCCGCGAGGCGCTACTCGGCATGTTCCGGGGCTGGCACGAGCCGGTGGGAGCCCTGATACAGGCTACCCCACAGCCCGCCGTCCGCCGCGACGACATCCACGACCGGGACCCGCTGCGCCGCTGGGGCGCCGGAAGGGTGACGCTCCTCGGTGACGCCGCCCACCCGGCCACCCCGAACCTCGGGCAGGGAGCCGGAGCCGCCATCGAGGACGCCCTTGCCCTGGCGGTACATCTGGCGGGGTCCGGGCTTGTCACCGCCGCCCTGCGACGCTACGAAGGGGAGCGGAGCGGCCCGACGGCCCGCGTGGTACGCCTCTCGCGGTACGCGGGAGTGGCCGGGCAGCTAGAGTCACCCCTGCTCCGCCGCCTGCGCGACGGGGTTGTGCGCGCGGCGCCGCCCGCGGTGAAGCGGTGGCAGCTACTGCTCCTCCTGGGCTACCTCCCGCGCGGGGCTTACAATTACCCCCGGAAGCCGTACCCGGAAGCGAGGTGAGAGAGCCCGTGGAGGAGTTGAGCCTCGCGGACCTGCCGCAGCCGCCACTCTTCAAGCTTGCCGGCGACGCCGGAGAGGACGTTTTCGAGACCGCAGAGGTCGGCGGAGAGCCCGCGACCGTCGGGGCCGTGTTCGGCTCGCGGCAGCTCGCGGAAGAGTTCTCCGAAGGGGCGGCGGACTACGGGATGCCGTCCTTCGCGGGTCTCGTGCCGCGGGAGCTCGGGGACTGGGGCGCCGTCGAGGCGTACGCGCTCTCTGGGGAGGGGTACGTGCTGGTCGTCTCGGAAGGGGGTACGGGGCTCTTTCACGCCGGGGACGTGGCGGGCCGGGCGGCGGAGAGGACCGGGGAGATGCCGTTTCCCCTCTACGTGATCTCGGACCAGCGCGGCGAGGCCCCGCTCGTCTCCGTCGAGGACGAGGAGGGGACGCTCTCCGTGGCGCCGCTCTTCAGCTCCCCGGAGAAGGCGCGGGTCTTCAGGGAGCACGCGCAGCACCTGGAGCTACCGGACCGGCTCGCGACCATAGAGGACGCCGATGGCCTCCGGCGCCACGCCCTCGTCGCCCGGCAGGCCGGGGCCGGGTACGCGGTGGTGGACCCCGAGCGGGGCGATGCCGAAGCGATACCCGTGGAAGACCTGATCCGGGCTCCCGCCGGTTGACGTTCCGGCGCGAGAGAGGAGAGCATTGGGCCGTAGCTCCCCCACGGTAGGAGAGGTCTTCGGGAAGCTCCCGGCGCTCGAGACGGAGCGGCTGGTCCTGCGGCGGGTACGCCTCGCAGACGCGGAGGACGTGTTCGCCTACGCCTCGGACCCCGAGGTCACCCGGTACCTCTCCTGGGAGACGCACCGCTCGGTCGAGGACTCGCGGGAGTTCCTGCGCTCCTTGCTGGAGCGGTACCGTAAGGGGGAGCCCGCGAGCTGGGGCCTAGTCTACAAGGCGTCCGGGCGGTTCGTGGGGACCGGCGGCTTCGACGCCGGCGTGTGGACCGAACACGCCCGGGCGGAGGTCGGGTGCGTGATCTCCGGCGAGGTATCCGGCCTCGGCCTCGGGACCGAGGCCCTGCGGGCCATGATCTCCTTCGGCTTCAAGGAGCTCGGTCTGAACAGGGTAGAGGCCCGCTGCGTCTCTGGTAACGTGGCCTCCGCGAGGATCATGGAGAAGGCCGATATGACCCACGAGGGCACCGCCCGTGAGAAGGAGTTCTCCAAAGGCGCCTACCGGGACATGGAGAGCTACGCCATACTCCGGAGGGATTACCACCCGGCGTAAGGGGATGCGGCGCCCCCTATCGTCGCTGCCAGTCCTCCGAGGGCGTGTCTAGCCGGGCATTCCGGCGAGGGCCTCGAAGAGGCGCTCTACGTCCTCGCGGGTGTTGTAGAGGTGTGGCGATACGCGGACGCTCTCCCCCCGCACGCTGACGAAGACGTTCTCCGAGGCGAGCCGGAGGGCGAGGTCCTCCGGGGCTTCGGGGCCGAGCCGGAGCCCTATCATGTGCGCGCCCCGCTGATCCGCAGGTACCGCCGGTATCCCCGCCCGGGCCGCCTCCCTCTCCACGAGGCCCGTAAGCTCTCCGAGCTTCCCGGAGATGTTCCCCACGCCCCACTCGAGTAGCTGCCGCAGTGCCTCGTTCGCCATCGGGAGCAGGACGAAGTTGCTGCGCTCGCCCACGTCGTAGCGCCGGGCGCCGGGGGCGTAGTCGTCCCGGTAGCGGGTGAGGCCGCCGAAGTCCTCGGCGTCGCGGCGCGTGATCCAGTTGTGCTCCAGCGGCTCTCCCTCCCTGCGCCCCAGCCCGGCGTAGAGGAACCCGAGGGAGTATGGGCCGAGCAGCCACTTGTACGCCGCCGCGACCAGGAAGTCCGGCCGGACCTCTTCTACATCGAGGGGGTACGCCCCCAGAGACTGCGTGGCGTCCACGACGAGCGCAGCCCCTGCCTCCCTGGCTCGTGCCCCGATCTCCACGAGGTCCAGCCGGGAGCCGTCCGTCCAGTGGCAGTGCGGCACGGCCACGACGGCGGTCTCTCCGTCCACGCGGTCGAGCACGGCGGAGGTCCAGTCGTGGTCCGGGGGCCGGGGAACGGTCACGAGGCGCGCGTCCCGGCGCCCGGCGAGCGACCGCCAGGCGTAGACGTTCGACGGGAACTGCTCTTCGAGGACCAGGATGCTCTCTCCGCGCTCGACGGTGACGTTCTTCGCGGCGACGGCGAGACCGTAGCTCGCGGAAGGGATGATTGACACGCCGTCGGTATCTCCGCCGGCGACCTCCGCCAGGAGCGACCGGGACCTCTCGGACTCCTCGAAGAAGTCCGGGGGGGTTATCTTCCACGGCCGGGACTTGCGTGCAACGGCCCGCTCGCCAGCCTCCCGGACCGTGCGGAGCTGGGGCGCCATGTAGGCGCAGTTCAGGTAGGTGATACCCTCCGGTATCTCGAAGAGCTCTCGCTGGTCGTCCAGAATCACGGCTCGCCTCCTTTATTAGTCTTTGAGGTACTTCAGCAGCCGGGAGGTCGAGATCATGGCTCCCCCGAGGACCGCCGGTATCCCGCCGCCCGGGTGTACGGAGGCCCCTACCCGGTAGAGCCAGGGCCGCCGCCTCTCCGAGTAAGCCGGCCGGTGCAAGGGCCCGCTTCTCCAGAACGGGCGCACGGCGCCGTAGAGCGCGCCGCCGGAGCCGCCCCAGTACCGGGGGTCCAGCACCTCGTAACTGCCGAAGCGTCCCGTCACGTCCCCGAGCCCGGCGACGCTTGAGACCCGCTCCAACTCCCGCGAGACGAACCCGTCCCCGAGGCCGTACTCCCGGCCGTTGGCCGGAGCGGTGAGCAGCACGGCGAGCGTACCCCGCTCGTTCGGGTAGACCTCCCGGGGCCGGTAGTAGTTCACGAAGGCCATCGTCTCCTCCGGCTCCTCTCCGGCCTCCAGGCTCCGGTAGAGCTCCTTCGGCTCCGAGGGCAGCACGACGCCGTGTGCCGGGGTCCCCTCCGGCAGTTCCTCCCGGAGCGCCGCGTAGACCGCGATCCCCGAGCACGAGAGCTTCTCCTTCTCCGGCTTCCCGCCGGGCTCCAGCAGCCCCCGGAGCACCCCCGCGTCGAGCCCGCTCACGACCGCGTCGGCGGTGTACTCCCCTTCCCCGGTCGTGACCCGGCCGGGCCGTATCCGGTGTGCGGGCTCTCCAGTGTGGACCTCGACCCCGCTCCGGCGGGCCAGGCGCTCCAGGGAACGCACCACCTCGTAGACGCCGCCCTCGGGCACGTAGACGCCGTCCCGCGCCATGATGGCGGGCATGCTCGCGAAGAGCGCCGGCGTCCGGTGCGGGCCGACCCCGGCGTTCAGGGTGTGGATGGCGATGACCTCCCGCAGGCCCTCCGGCATCCAGGAGAGGCTGTCCAGGTAGCTGCGGGTCGTGAGCCGCAGGCCGTAGGTCCGGAGCAGCCTCCCGAGCGCCGGAAGGGTCCCCCGGTCGAGCGGGTCCGAGGTCAGCAGCCGCGTCACCTCCGGGCCGAGCGGGCCGTGGATCCCCGCGAACCGCTCCCACGCCGCGTGCCAGGGATGCCCCTCCGGGACCGGCAGGCGGCACACCTCCCCGCGGTAGTAGTAGGTGCCGACCTCACCCATACGCCGGAGCTCCAGACCGGCGACCTCCCCTCCAGCTCCGCCCGCGGTGCCCAGCGAGTCCCAGCGCGCGAGGAACTCCTCCCAGACGCCGGGGAAGGTCACTAGGGAGGGACCGGTGTCCACCCGCTGGCCGTCGAGCGTGATGCGGCGGCTCTTGCCGCCGAGGTCCCTGTCGCCCTCCAGGAGCGTGACCCGGTGTCCGGCCCGGCCCAGCAGGGCTGCGGCGGCGAGCCCGCCGAGGCCCCCGCCGACCACCACTACCCGCTTCACGGGCACGCCCCGTTCACGGGTAGAGCCCGAGCGAGAGGGCGCCCACGAGCTGCACGCCGGCCACGGTCCCGGCCACGTAGGGGAAGGCGATAGAGTGACCGTAGAGCCGGTGGCCCGTCCGGGGTGAGGGTCTCCTGTAGAGGAGGTAGAGGAGCCCTCCGGCTATGGCGGCGTTGACGAGGGCGACGGGGAGGTTCACGAGCGCGAAACTCAGGGTGGCGAGCGCCCAGAGAGCGCCGCTCCACAGGACGACGCCCGGGGGCCTGAGGCGGACCGCCGTGGTCTCTATACAGGCGACGCGGTCCTCGTCTATGTCCTGCACGGCGTCGAAGGTGTGCTTGGCCGCACTCCAGGCCATGAGGCCGACCGCCGCGGCCCAGACGGGGGCTTCGGCGAGGGCGAGCGGCACGAAGACCAGCGGGAAGGCGTAGGCCGCGTTGGAGAGGGAGTCCAGAAAGGGCCGGGCCTTGAAGCGCAGGGGGGGTGCTGAGTACGCGACGAAGACGGCCGCGTAGAGGAGCATCCAGAGCGAGGCCCCCGCGGGCAGGAACAGGAGGGAGTACACGAGGAAGGGAAGGTTGGCGAGGAGCACGCCGCGGAGGATGGTGGAGACCTCCCGGGGACGGATGCGGGCGCCCTCCAGCGTACCTTTGCGGGGGTTCTGTGCGTCCGTCTCCTGGTCGAAGATGTCGTTTATGCCGTAGATCAGGAGGTTGAACGGCAGCGTCAGCCAGAGCAGGACGGGCAGCGCCTCCCAGCGCCAGAGGTCGCCCGCGAGCCACATCCCGACCACGGCGGGTCCCAGGGTGTTGACCCAGAGCACCGGCCGGGAGATGTGGAAGAGCCGCGCTAGCACGGGACCAATATACCAGCCGGACACCGGAGCCCTGAGATAAGATTGCCGCATGCCGAAGAGCGCGCCCAACTCCCTGCTCGCGGTCCTCCGCCGGACGCCCGCGCTGCTCCTGCTGGCGAGCGCGGTCTTCTTCGGGGTCTCGTACTTCACGGTCCGCTTCCCGGAGGTGGAGGGGGCGTTCGTGGGATCTTACCTCTCCACGCTGGCTATAGCGCTGCCCTCGTTCGCCGGGCTGTGGCGGTACCTCGGGGGGCGGCGGGCGGCTGCTGCCCTGGTGGCGCTCGGGGCCTACGGCTTCGTTATCGAGACCACGGGCACGGTGACCGGGTTCCCCTACGGCGAGTTCTTCTACGGGGACTCCCTGGGGCCGAAGCTCGCCGGGCACGTGCCGTACATACTGCCGGTCTCCTACGCGCCGCTCGTGATCGGGGCCTTCGCCGCCACGGCTCCCGCCGGCCGCCGGGACGGGAGCGTACTCTACTGGGTGCTGGGCACGGCTCTCCTCCTCACGCTGGTGGACGGCGTCCTGGACCCGGGGGCGGCCTACCTCGGGTTCTGGGTCTGGCCGGAGGGAGGCCTCTACTACGGGGTCCCCCTGAGCAACTATCTGGGCTGGCTCTTCTCCAGCGGGCTCGCGGCGGTGGTGCTGCTCGCCGCCGGGCGTCCCCGACGGGTGGCTCACGGCCCGCCGGTCCCCGGCATGCTCGACAGCCTCGTCCTGGCCGTGGCCTTCTGGGTCGGGGTGGCGCTCTGGGCCGGGATGCTCGTGCCGGTGGTGCTAGGGGCGGTCCTATTCGTGTACCTGCTCCGCCGCCGGGCGCTCCTCCGCGCGGCCCGGGTACGATAGCGTCTGCCGACCGGGCCGGTATAAACTACGGGTACCGGAGAGAAGGGAGAGAGGTGCTATGAAGTGGGCGACGGCGATATCGTGGAACACGGCTCTCGGGGAGGCGGTCTCCGAGTGCGTGGAGGAGGTCCGGGCGGAGCTCGGGGAGGGTGCGGTCTCGCTGGCGCTGGTCTTCGCCACGCCGCACTTCGCCGACGGGTACGACCGGCTCCCCGGCCTCGTGGGGGAGCTTCTCGGGCCGGAAGCCCTGATCGGCTGTTCCGCCGGCGGTGTGATCGGGGGTGGTGAGGAGGTCGAGCATCTCCCCGCCCTGACCCTGACCGCCGCCCGGCTGCCGGGTGTCCGCGTGGACGCCTTCCACCTCTCCGGCGGCCGGGCTCTGCCGGACCTAGACGGGCCGCCGGAGGCCTGGGAGGAGCTGGTCGGCGTGCGGTCCACCGAAGAGCCGCAGTTCGTGCTGCTCGCGGACCCCTTCTCCGCCAGCCCCGGGGCGCTCCTCTCCGGCCTCGATTATGCGTTTCCGGGCTCGGCCAAGATCGGGGGCCTCGCCAGCGGCGCGAACGCTCCGGGGCGGGGCGCGCTCTTCCTGGGCGGCGAGGCTTTCGCGGAGGGGATCGTGGGGGCCGTGCTCCGGGGCGACGTTGTCGTGGATACCGTGGTCGCGCAGGGTTGCAGGCCGATCGGCGGCGTCGCGCAGGTTACCCGGGCCGAGGGGAACATCCTCTACGAGCTCGACGGTCGTCCCGCCTTCTCGTTCATAGAAGACATGTTCGCGGGCCTCGGCGAGCGGGACCGCAAGCTCGCGGGCACGGCGCTCTTCGTCGGCGTGCTGATGGACGAGTGGAAAGAGGAGCCCGGGCCTGGGGACTTCCTGATCCGGAACCTCATTGGCATAGACCCGCAGAAGGGGGCCGTGGTGGTGGGGGAGAACCTGCAGGAGGGCATGCGGGTCCGGTTCCACCTCCGGGATGCCGAGGCCTCCGCCGAGGAACTCCACGCCGTGCTGACCGGCTACGAGCGGAGCCGCGGGGTCTCGCCGGAGGAGGTCTCCGGAGCCCTGCTCTTCTCCTGCCTGGGCCGCGGCGAGGGCCTCTACGAGGAGGCGAACTTCGATACCGGCGTCTTCCGGGAGCACCTCGGCCCGGTGCCGGTCGGAGGCTTCTTCTGCAACGGTGAGATCGGACCGGTGGGCGGTACGAGCTTCCTGCACGGCTACACCTCCTCCTTCGGCCTTTTCCGGCCCCGCGCCGCCAGCACCTAGCCGCAGGCCGAAGCCCGGGACCCGTGTTACCCTGCGAAGTCTTCATGGGCTTCTGGATAGACACGCTGCTGGAGATCTTCCTTACCGCCGCCCTCGGCGCGGTGGACCTGTGGCTGGGGCTACCCGCCGGGCTGGCCGTGGGCCTCCCGCCGGTCGTGGCCGGGGCCGCCGCCACGGTCGGCGGCGTCCTCGGGGTGCTCATCCTCGTCAAGGCCGGCGGCCGGTTGCAGCGGTGGGTGGAGGAGCGGGGCCTCTTCTCCAAACGCCGCAAGCGGGTGGAGCGCCTCTGGAACCGCTACGGGGTACCGGGCATGGCGCTGCAGGCCCCGATGCTCACGGGCGCGCCCCTGGCGACGATCATCTCCCTCGGGCTCGGGG
>JACCZN010000320.1 GCA_013695915.1 Rubrobacter sp. | reverse complement strand
GGTGGCTCGTGGCGATAGTAATGCCCCGCTGCTTCTCCTCCGGAGCGTTATCTATCTGGTCGAAGGCCACGATGCGGTTCGCCGGGTCATCCGGGTACTTCTTCGAGAGCACCTTGGTGATAGCCGCCGTAAGAGTAGTCTTGCCGTGGTCCACGTGGCCTATCGTGCCCACGTTCAGGTGCGGCTTCTTCCTCTCGTATCTTCCTCTGGACATTCCCTTCTCCTATCTTCTCTGCTGCTTACCGTTCGGCTATCTCGGCGGCGATGCTCTTGGGCACCTCGTCGTAGCTCGAGAACTGCATGGTGAACGTGGCTCGGCCCTGCGTCTTGCTGCGGACGGTCGTGGCGTAACCGAACATCTCGCTGAGCGGCACTCGGGCCCGGATGACCCGGCCCGTACCGCGGGAGTCCATGCCCTGGATCTGCCCGCGCCGCGAGGAGAGGTCGCCCATCACGTCGCCCATGAACTCCTCGGGCATGACGACCTCGACGTCCATTACCGGCTCCAGGAGCACCGGGTTGGCCCGCTTGAGGGCCTCCTTGGCCGCCATGCTGCCCGCAATGTGGAAGGCCATCTCGGAAGAGTCCACCTCGTGGAAGGAGCCGTCGATCAGCTCGGCCTTGACGTCTACCACCGGGTACCCGGCCACCATGCCAGAGCCCATGGCCTCCTGAATGCCCTTGTCCACGGAGGGGATGTACTCCCGCGGTATCACGCCGCCAACGATCTTGTTGTCGAACGAGTAGTTCTCTTCCTCGTTGTGCTCCAGGTTGATGACCGCGTGCCCGTACTGTCCCCGGCCGCCCGTCTGCCGCACGAAGCGGCCCTCGACACCCTCGACCCGCTTGCGCACGGTCTCCCGGTAGGCGACCTGCGGCCTGCCGATGTTCGCATCGACCTTGAACTCCCGGAGGAGCCGGTCCAGGATGATCTCGAGGTGCAACTCGCCCATACCGCTGATAATGGTCTGGCCCGTCTCCTCGTCGCTCTGGACGGAGAAGGTCGGATCCTCCTCGGCGAGCCGCTGCAAGGCCACGGTCAGCTTCTCCTGATCCACCTTGGTCTTCGGCTCGATGGCCTGCGAGATCACCGGCTCGGGGAAGATCATCTGTTCCAGCACGGGCTGGTCCGGGTCTTCCACGCTGACCAGCGTGTCGCCGGTTCCGGTGTTCGAGAGCCCGATGGCTCCCACGAGCTCCCCGGCATAGACCTCGTCCCGCTGCTCGCGGGAGTTGGCGTGGAGCTGCAACAGGCGCCCGACGCGCTCGCGCCGCCCCTTGGTCGTGTTCATCACGTAAGAGCCAGCCTTGATCGTGCCGGAGTAGACCCTCATGTAGGTCAGCTTCCCGACGTGCGGGTCGGACTGTACCTTGAAGGCCAGTGCCGCCAACGGACCGTTCTCGTCAGCGTCGCGCGAGATCTCCTCGCCGTCCTTGCTGACACCGGTAACCGGCGGCACGTCGAGCGGGCTCGGCAGGTACTCGATAACGCCGTCCAGCAACGGCTGTACACCCTTGTTCTTGAACGCCGACCCACAGAACACAGGCGTCATCTGGATGTCGAGCGTCGCCTGCCGGATCGCCCGCCGCAGCATGTCGAGCTCGATCTCCTCGCCCTCGAGGTAGAGCTCCATGAGCTCCTCGTCCCCCTCGGCGGCGGCCTCCAGGAGCTTCTCGCGGTACTCCTCCGCAAGGGTCCTCATGTCCTCGGGGATCTCCGTGTACTCCCACTGCGTGCCCATGTCGTCCTTGTAGACGATGGCGGTCATGTCCACCAGGTCCACGAGGCCCTTGAGGTCGGACTCCGCACCTATCGGTAGCTGCACCGGGACCGCGTTGGCCCCGAGACGCTCCCGCATCGTCGCGACGGCCTTGTAGAAGTCCGCCCCGATACGGTCCATCTTGTTCACGAACGCGATCCGCGGGACGCTGTACTTGTCCGCCTGGCGCCACACCGTCTCCGACTGCGGCTCCACACCGGCAACGGAGTCGAACAGCGCGATGGCGCCGTCGAGCACCCGGAGGCTCCGCTCTACCTCTACGGTGAAGTCCACGTGTCCGGGCGTGTCTATTATGTTTATTCGGTACTGGTCCGGGATACGGCTCGCGACGATGTCACCGGAGGTACCCTTGCCGTTCTTGCCGGAGCCCTCGATGCCGCCCCAGAAGACCGTGGTCGCGGCGCTCGTGATGGTGATACCGCGCTCCCGCTCCTGCGCCATCCAGTCCATGACGGCGTTGCCGTCGTGGACCTCGCCCAGCTTGTGGGTCAGGCCGGAGTAGAGCAGGATACGCTCCGTGGTCGTAGTCTTACCCGCGTCGATGTGCGCCATGATCCCGATGTTCCGGACCCGGCGTAGTGGGGTCTTTTTAGCTACAGATACAACCATATCTCTTCCTTATCACCACCTGTAATGTGCGAACGCCCGGTTGGCCTCTGCCATGCGGTGCGTATCGTCCTTGCGCTTCACCGTGGAGCCCGTGTTGTCCTTGGCATCCAGGAGCTCGTTGGCGAGCCGCTGCCCCATCGTCTTCTCTCTCCGGTTGCGGGCGTAGCCCACGAGCCACCGCAGCCCCAGTGTGTTCGCCCGCCGGGGGTTGACCTCGACCGGGACCTGGTAGGTCGCGCCACCCACGCGGCGGCTGCGGACCTCGAGCCGCGGCCGGACGTTATCCATGGCGTTCGAGAGCACGGTCGCCGGGTCGGTGCCCGTCCGTTCCTCTACCAGCGAGAGGGCATCGTAGACGATCTTCTCGGAGGTGCTCTTCTTGCCGTCGAGCATGACCTTGTTGATCAACTGCTGGACCAGCACGCTCCCGTGGGCCGGGTCCGGGGAGATCTGCTTTTTGGCCGGTGCTACCCTGCGCGGCATAAACTACCCCTTCGGCTTCTTTGTCCCGTACTTCGAGCGGCTCGACTTGCGGTTGTTTACCCCAAGGGTGTCGAGCGCACCCCTTACCACCTTGTACCGGACGCCCGGGAGGTCCTTGACCCGCCCGCCACGTACCAGCACCACGGAGTGCTCCTGCAGGTTATGTCCCTCTCCGGGCACGTACGCCGTGACCTCCATGCCGTTCGTCAGCTTGACCCGCGCTATCTTCCGCAGCGCCGAGTTGGGCTTCTTCGGCGTGGTCGTCGAGACCCGGGTGCACACGCCCCGACGCTGGGGCGACCCGAGCAACGCCGGCGTGGCCGTCTTCTTCGTCTGTCGCTCCCGCTCGTTACGGACGAGCTGATGAGTCGTCGGCACAGCCGCACTCTCCTTTCTGTCACATTCCCCGTCGGCAACCCCGTCGGTAAAAAAGGATTATTTGCAAAGTTAAACGCGCCGCGGCCAGGAGCTTGCTCCTGGAAACGGTGCCCAGCTACCGAAAAGTAACTGTTCGTAACCGCGACGCGTTATTGTAGGCTTATGAAGCCGCTATGTCAAGGTCTTCTACGGTCTGTGACTCGTAGCCCTCCACCGTCACGGTAAGCTGCCGGTACTGCGAGAGACCGGTTGCGGCGGGGATCAGCTTGCCGATGATCACGTTCTCCTTGAGCCCGGCGAGGTCGTCCACCTTGCCCTCGATGGCCGCGTCGGTGAGGACGCGGGCGGTCTCCTGGAAGGAGGCCGCGGAGAGGAAGCTGTCGGTGGCGAGCGAGGCCTTGGTTATACCCATGAGGACGGTGTGCGCCGTGGCCGGCTGGCCGCCCTCGGCCTCGACGCGCTCGTTCTCGGCCCGCAGCGAGAACCGGTCCGCTACCTGCTCCGGGAGCATGTTCGTATCGCCCGGGTCGTCCACGACGACCTTGCGGAGCATCTGCCGGACGATGACCTCGATGTGCTTGTCGTGGATGTCCACGCCCTGCGACCGGTAGACCTTCTGCACCTCGCTGACGAGGTAGCGTTCGGTCTGGGTCGTGCCCCGGTCGTAGCGCAGGTCGCTCTCGAGGATGGTATGCGGGTAGACCGATCCTTCGGTAAGGGTGGTGCCCGCGAGCACCTCGGTGCCCTCGGTGATCCCCGGCTTCAGGATCTGGCGCTCCACCGTGTACTCCCGGCTCTCGGTGCCGTCCGAGGAGGTCACAGCGACCTTTATCATGCGGTCGGAGTCCGCCTCCGCGAAGGTCACGTAGCCGTCGATCTCGGCTATGGTCGCCTCGCCCTTGGGGTGCCGGGCCTCGAAGAGCTCGACTACCCGGGGCAGACCGGCCGTGATGTCCTCTCCTGCGACACCACCGGTGTGGAAGGTCCGCATCGTGAGCTGTGTCCCCGGCTCGCCGATGGACTGGGCCGCGATGATACCTACGGCCTCGCCCACGTCCACGGGACGGTAGGTCGAGAGCGCCCGACCGTAGCAGGCCTGGCAGACGCCGTGGGCATTCTCGCACTTGGACGGCGTGCGCACGGAGACGGTCGTCTCGCGCGGAAGCTCCTCGCGCCACTGCATCATGAGGCGGGGCGTAATGTCCGTGCCGGCCTCGGCGGCTACCTCGCCGGTCTCCGGGTTCACGAGGTCCCGGGCCAGGTAGCGGGCCGAGATGGAGTGGTTGCCGTCGCCACGCCCACCGTCGAGGTAGAGCGGGAGGTCGACGTACCCCTCGGTGCCGCAGTCCTCTCCGGTGACGACCACGTCCTGGGAGACGTCGACCAGACGGCGGGTCAGGTAGCCGGAGTCGGCCGTGCGCAGGGCCGTGTCGGCCTGGCCCTTACGAGCGCCGTGGGTGGAGGTGAAGTACTCCAGGACCGAGAGCCCCTCCATGAAGTTGCTCTTCACGGGCTCGGGTATGATCTCGCCCTTCGTGTTCGTCATGAGGCCGCGCATCCCGGCGAGCTGGGTGATCTGGGAGTAGTTACCCCGCGCGCCCGAGTTGGCCATCATGGTCACCGGGTTCAGCTTGTAGAGGTTGGCCTTCATGGCCTCCTCGACCTCGTTCTTGGCCTCCGTCCAGAGGCTTATAACCCTTTCGAGGTTCTCCTCGTCGGAGATAAAGCCCTGCTCCCAGAGGTCCTCGATCTCGGCGACCTGCTCCTCGCAGCGACCGAGGATCTCGGCTTTCTGCTCGGGGACGACGATGTCGTTCTTGCCCACGGAGACGCCGGCCTTGGTGGCCGTGTAGAAGCCGATCTGCTTCAGGGCGTCGAGCAGTTGGCTGACGAGCTCCGTCGGGTACCGGTCCACGTACTCCGCGACGAGGTCCTTGATCTCACCCTTCTTCAGCAGGTAGTTAACGAACGGGTAGGCACCCGGGTCGTAAGCATCGCCGAGGTAGTTCCTCAGGGTGTACTCGATGTTGTCGTTGAAGACGGCCCGCCCGAGGGTGGTCTCTATGCGCTCGCCGTTGCGCCGGAACGTGACCTTGTCGTGGAGCTTTAGCGAGCCCTCCTTGTAGGCGGCTTCGGCCTCCTCGTAGGAGGAGATGAAGGCCTTTACGTCCTGCTCCTCGAAGTCGTCCTCGGCGTAGGTTATGTAGTAGAGCCCGAGCACCATGTCCTGCGAGGGCACCGCTATCGGGAACCCGTTCGCCGGCAGGAGGATGTTCTGCGTCGAGAGCATCAGGATGCGGGCCTCGGCCTGCGCCTCCGGGGAGAGCGGCACGTGAACCGCCATCTGGTCGCCGTCGAAGTCCGCGTTGAACGCGGCGCACACGAGCGGGTGGACCTGTATGGCCTTGCCCTCGACCAGCACCGGCTCGAAGGCCTGGATGCCCAGGCGATGCAGGGTCGGCGCGCGGTTCAGGAGGACCGGGTGCTCCTTGATCACGTCCTCCAGGACGTCCCACACCTCGGGCCGCAGGCGCTCGACCATCTGCTTGGCGCTCCGGATGTTCGGCGCGAGAGCGCGGTCCACGAGCACCTTCATCACGAACGGCTTGAAGAGCTCGACCGCCATGAGCCGTGGCAGGCCGCACTGGTGCATCTTGAGCCCCGGGCCGACCACGATCACCGACCGGCCAGAGTAGTCCACGCGCTTGCCGAGCAGGTTCTGCCGGAAGCGGCCCTGCTTGCCCTTGAGCATGTCGGAGAGCGACTTGAGCGCCCGGTTGCCCGCTCCCGTAACGGCCCGGCCCCGGCGACCGTTGTCGAACAGGGCGTCCACGGCCTCCTGGAGCATCCGCTTCTCGTTGTTCACGATCACGTCGGGCGCACCGAGGTCGAGGAGCCGCTTGAGGCGGTTGTTGCGGTTGATGACCCGCCGGTACAGGTCGTTGAGGTCGCTGGTGGCGAACCGGCCGCCGTCGAGCTGGACCATCGGACGCAGGTCCGGCGGCAGCACGGGTACGGAGTCCATGATCATCCACTCCGGCTTGTTGCCGCTGGCGCGGAAGGCGTCAACGACCTTGAGACGCTTTATAGCCTTCTGCCGCTTCTGGCCCTTGGACTCCTTGACGGTGTCCCGGAGCTCCTGGGCCTCCTCTTCGAGGTCTACCTGCCGGATGAGGTCGCGTACGGCCTCGGCGCCCATACCGCCGCGGAAGTAGACCCCGTAGCCGTAATCGTCGCCGAACCGGTCCTTCATCTCGCGGAAGAGCTCCTCGTCGTCCACGATCTCGCGCGGCTCCAGGGTCTGGAAGTTCTCCCAGGCCCTGCGGGTGAGCTCCACCTGCTCGCTCACCGAGCGCTCGAGGTCGGCTATCATCTCCTCGGCCTCTTTGTGGACCTTGGCGATAGCTGCCTCGCGCTCCTCCTCGGGGAGGTCGGCGTACTCCTCGGTAAGCTCGTCGGGAGAGCTCTCGCCCTTTATGACGCTCTCGCGCTTGGTGCGCAGGGCCTGGGCGGAGGTGACCTCCTCGTCCCGCTCCTCTTCGAGGGTCCTTATCTCGGTCTCTACCTGCTCGCGCAGGGAGTCTATGTCGTTGGCCCGCGCCTCACGGTCCACCCAGGTGACGATGGAGGAGGCGAAGTACAGGACCCGGTCGAGGTCCTTGGGGCTGGTGTCCAGGAGGTAGCCCATGCGGCTCGGCACGCCCTTCACGAACCAGACGTGCGCTATGGGAGCGGCCAGCTCGATGTGGCCCATCCGGTCGCGCCGCACGCGCGCCCGGGTGACCTCCACCCCGCACCGCTCACAGATAATGCCCTTGAACCGGATCCTCTTGTACTTGCCGCAGTAGCACTCCCAGTCCTTGGAGGGACCGAAGATGCGCTCGCAGAAGAGCCCCTCCTTCTCGGGACGCAGGGTACGGTAGTTGATGGTCTCGGGCTTGGTCACCTCGCCCCGGGACCACTCCCGGATCTCGTCGGCCGAGGTGAGGCCGATCGAGATCTGCTCCAGCTTGTTGATGTCTATGTCGCGCTCTAGACCCTGCACGCTCTTACATACCTCCCTGTACGAAGGGGTCCGGTGTGTTGTCTATCTCGCCCGTGGGCTCCTCGCGGGTCAGGTTGATCCCCAACGCCCGCGCGGCCTCGTCCCAGTCGCGGCGGTCCCGGTCCTCGGCCGCAGCCTCGGCGTTGTAGACCGGCTTGACCGAGAGCCCAAGGGACTGCATCTCCTTCAAGAGGACCTTGAAGCTCGCGGGGACGCCGGGCTCGGGGATGTTCTCGCCCTTTACTATGGACTCGTAGCTCTTCACACGCCCGACCCGGTCGTCGCTCTTTATGGTCAGTATCTCCTGCAGGGTGTGTGCGGCGCCGTAGGCCTCGAGCGCCCACACCTCCATCTCGCCGAACCTCTGGCCGCCGAACTGCGCCTTACCACCCAGCGGCTGCTGGGTGACGAGCGAGTACGGGCCCGTGGAGCGGGCGTGGATCTTATCGTCCACGAGGTGCAGGAGCTTGAGTATGTACATGTAGCCGACCGTGATAGTGCCGTCGAACGGCTCACCGGTGCGCCCGTCGTAGAGCGTGACCTTGCCGCCGGGGCTCATGCCAACCTCGGCTCCGCCGTTCTGGTTGACCTTCTCTATAGCCCCGTCTATGTCCGGCACCGTGGCGCCCGAGAATACGGGGGTCGAGACGAAGGTCGGCTCGCCGCCGTTCTCGCCGAGACCCTTGCTGGCAGCCCAACCGAGGTGGGTCTCCAGGATCTGGCCGATGTTCATCCGGCTCGGCACGCCCAGAGGAGAGAGCAGCACGTCCACGGGACGCCCGTCCTCCATGAACGGCATGTCTTCCTCGGGAACTATCTTAGAGATGACGCCCTTGTTGCCGTGGCGCCCGGCGAGCTTGTCACCCTCGGCGATCTTGCGCTTCTTGGCCACGAAGACCCGGACCATCTCGTTCACGCCCGGCTGCAACTCGTCGCCGTCCTCCCGACCAAAGCGCTTGACATCTATTACGACGCCGCCCTCGCCGTGAGGCACCTTGAGGGAGGAGTCCTTTACCTCCCGCGCCTTCTCGCCGAAGATGGCGCGCAGGAGCTTCTCCTCCGGGGTCGGCTCGGACTCGCCCTTGGGCGTAACCTTGCCTACCAGCACGTCGCCCGAGGAGACCTCGGCCCCGATGCGGATGATGCCGTCGGAGTCCAGGTTCATCAGCACATCGTCGGAGGCGTTCGGGATGTCCCGCGTGATCTCCTCCGGGCCGAGCTTGGTGTCCCGGGCCTGCACCTCGTACTCCTCTATGTGTATAGAGGTCATCGTGTCGTCCTTGACGACCCGCTCGGAGATGATTATGGCGTCCTCGAAGTTGTAGCCCTCCCACGGCATGAACGCCACGCAGAGGTTCTTCCCGAGGGCCAACTCGCCCTGGTCGGTCGAGGAGCCGTCGGCGAGGATGGTCCCGGCCTCTACCCTCTCCCCCTCGGAGACGAGCGGGCGCTGGTTTACGCAGGTGCCCTGGTTGGACCGCGCGAACTTCCGCATCCGGTACGTGTCTGCCTCGCCGTCGTCGCGGCGGACGGTTATGCTGTTCGCCACCACGCGCTCGGCCACGCCCGCCGCCCGGGCCATGGTCACGTCCCCGGTGTCGGTCGCCGCCCGGAACTCCACACCGGTCCCCACATACGGGGCCTCGCTCCTGAGTAGCGGCACGGCCTGCCGCTGCATGTTAGCTCCCATGAGCGCCCGGCTGGCGTCGTCGTGCTCCAGGAACGGTATGAGCGCCGTGCCAACGGAGACGGTCTGCAGCGAGGCCACGTCCATGTAGTCGACGGTCTCCGGCGGCACGGTCGCCACCTCCCCACCCCTCATGCGGGCGAGGACCTGATCCTCGATGATGCGGTCCGTGCCCTCTTCGAGCTGGGTGCTGGCCTGGGCTATGACGAACTCTTCTTCCTCGTCGGCCGAGAGGTACTCGATCTCATCCGTCGATATCCCATCGACGACCTTGCGGTACGGGGTCTGCAAGAAGCCGTACTTGTCCACGGTCGCATACGACGAGAGCTGCCCGATAAGCCCGATGTTCGGTCCCTCCGGCGTCTCTATGGGGCACATCCGGCCGTAGTGGGTCGGATGCACGTCCCGGACCTCTATGGGAGCCCGCTCCCGCGAGAGACCACCCGCTCCCATCGCGGAGAGCCGCCGCCGGTGCGAGAGCCCGGAGAGGGTATTCGTCTGGTCCATGAACTGCGAGAGCTGCGAGGAGCCGAAGAACTCCTTTATGGCGCTCGCCACCGGCTTGGTGTTCACCACGGTCTGCGGCGTGATGGTGTCTGTGTCCTGCGTCGTCATCCGCTCCCGGACTACCCGCTCCATCCGATACATCCCGATCCGGAACGACTCCTGCACCAACTCCCCGACGGTCCGCAGCCGCCGGTTGCCGAAGTGCTCGTACTCGTCCAGTAGGTGCCGGTGCCGCTCGTAGTTGACCCGGTCGAACTCCTCCTCATCAGTAAGGCCCTCTGCGGTCTCAAGAAGCCGCTTCAAGAGCCCCTCGACATCATCGAGGGTGAGGGTGAGCGTGTCAGCAGGCACGTCGACCTTGAGCTTCTTGTTGACCTTGTAGCGGCCGACCTCCGAGAGATCGTAGCGCTTGGGGTCGAAGAAGAGCCCGTCGACCATGCTCTGCGCGTTCTCCAGGTTTACCGGCTCCCCGGGCCGCTGCCGCCGGAAGACCTCCAGCAGAGCATCCTCCCGCGAGGTAGTGTCGTCCCGCTCCAGCGTGTTGCGCAGCAGCCAGGAGTCGCTGAAGCGCGAGAGAAGCTCCTCGGGGCCGCCCAGGTCCAGAGCCTTCAGGAGCACCGTGACCGGCAGCTTCCGCTTGCGGTCGATGCGCACGGAGACGTAGCCCTTGGTCTCGACCTCGAACTCCAGCCACGACCCGCGCGAGGGCATGAGGCTCGCCGTAAGGACCTGCTTGGTCAGGTCCTTCGGCTCCATTATGTAGGCCCCGGGAGAACGCACGAGCTGGGTGACCACGACCCGCTCCGTGCCGTTGATAATGAAGGTACCGGCATCCGTCATGAGCGGGAAGTCGCCCATAAAGACGTCCTGCTCCCTGAGCTCGCCGGTCTCCTTGACTATGAAACGCACCTGCACGAACAACGGGGCGGAGTACGTCTTGTCCTTCGAGATGCACTCCTCTACAGAGAAGGGAGACTCCTCGAAGTACGAGCGGCCGAACTCCACGGCGTAAGAACCCGTGTAGTCCTCTATAGGTGAGATGTCGGTGAGGGTTCGCTGTATACCCTCGTTTAAGAACTTATCAAAGGAAGCGAGCTGAATCTCTACAAGGTCCGGAAGCTGAAAATCCTTCTGCATCCGGGCGTAGGGGTGCCTGTGGCGGCGGGCGATCGGGGTTGCCAAATTAGCTCTCCTCCGGCAAGGTTGTTGTTGAAGAACGGCCTGACACGCAATCCGTTATCTTACCTCCAGCAAGCGGGCAAGTCAAGGAGGGCGTGGTGCTCGGGACCGTTATGTTTAAGTGCCGATGGGGATCGACGTCTGGAAGTCTAACATAGTCATCTCCGGTGCAACAGAGGCCCCCGGGTTCGGGGGCCTCTGTTGTGCTGGTGAAGCAGGTCTTACTTGAGCTCGATCGTGGCGCCGGCCTCCTCGAGCTTGGCCTTGAGGGCCTCGGCGTCCTCCTTGGAGAGACCTTCCTTGACGGGGTTCGGGGCTTCGTCCACGAGGGCCTTGGCCTCCTT
>JACCZN010000318.1 GCA_013695915.1 Rubrobacter sp. | reverse complement strand
GAGCGCGAGCCGGGGCGTCTTCGTGGAGGTAGGCGGCGGCGCGGCGGCGGTCGCGGTAGACGTGCAGGCCGAGTACGGCACGCCGGTGCCCGGGCTCGTGTCGGCGGTGCGGGAGGGTGTCATCCGGCAGGTAGAGACCCTCACCGGCCTCCGCGTCTCCGAGGTAAACGTGACGGTTTCGGACGTGATCCTGCCGGACGTCCAGCAGGGCTAGCGTCTACGACACGCCCTCCCCGGCGCACCGTCCCTATCCCGGAGCGCCGGGGGCGCTCCTCCTCGCGCCGACCTGGAAGCCGGTAAGGTATCATGGAGCCGGTGAAGACGACATGGTACTTTGAAGAGCGAGTCCTCAAGATCAAGAGGCCCTACCTTCACCGGGAGTGGTGTGAGCAGGTCGTGCAGGCCCCCATACGCACGGAGAGACAGCCGGATGGCCGGGTCCGTCACTGGGCCTTCGTGGCGCAGCTTGGCAAGCACCTTCGGGTAATAACGCTTGAGGACGGCGAGACCATACACAACGCGATGCCGGATCGCCGGTTCAAGGAGTAGGAGACGGTTGTGAGATTCAGCTACTACCCTGACACGGACACACTCTACATAGATCTCCTGGACAGGCCGGGAGCGGACGTTCTCGAGGTGGCGGCCGACTTCGTCGTCGACGTAGACTCGGAAGGAAGGCCCGTAGGCATAGAGTTCGAACATGCCAGCGAACGCATCGACCTCTCGAAGCTGGAGGTGGAAGGCCTGCACACCAGCCTCAGCCTGGAGCGCGCGCAAGACAGAGCCGGTTAGCCCGCAATGCTCGCAGCGGGGCGGCGGTCAAGCGGTGCGCGAGGAGCTTGTCGGACTGTACCGGGAGCGGCTAGAGGACGAGTGGTTCAAGTCAGAGCCACCTCTATGGGCTCCCCCTCGAGCGAGCTCACCTTCAGGACCGAGAAGCCGAGAACAGTCGCGCCCGGACTTTCTCCTGGGTAGATAAAGCTGTGTTATACTTAAAGTATGAAAAAAGGTATGACACAAGAGCAGAACGTGAAGAGGGGGGTCTCGATCGGCAGGGAGTTGGCGGAGGAGGCTGACGCTCTGGCGCGCGAGATGGGTGTTACCCGGAGCCGACTATACTCGATGGCGTTGAGGGATTTTATGCGGAGGCGCGAGAACGCGGGTCTTCTGGAGAGGCTTAACGAAGCCTACCGGGAACCGGACCCTGGGGACGAGGCCCTGATCGAAGGCGCAAAGAGGTATAGTCGCCGGTTGCTGGACGAAGAAGAGCGGTGATCCGTCAGGGAGAGGTCTTCTGGGTGGACTTCGGGGAACCGGGCGGCTCCGAGCCGGGCTACCGGCGTCCGGCGGTGGTCCTCCAGAACAACATCTTCAACGCCAGCAACATCGGGACGGTCGTGGTCTGCCCGCTCACCTCCAACCTGCGCCGCGCCGAAGCTCCCGGGAACGTGCTGCTCGTACCCGGCGAGGCGAACCTTCGGGAACAAAGCGTGGTCAACATCTCCCAGGTCTTCACGGTGGGCAAGCGGGACCTCATGGATAAGGTCGGCTCGCTCGACGGGGCGCGTGTGCGGGAGGTCATCTCCGGCATCAACCTCTTGCTCGAACCACGGGAAGTAGAAGGCGCAAGTAGCGGATGACATACCCGGTGGCAAGCGTCCCGGTATCCGGATAGAGGGGCTAAACATAAGCCTGGGCCTGAAAACCCCGCAGAGCAGAGCCGGGTAGCTGATCTCCCCCCGGCGAGCGTGGTTACCCTGTGCCGGTCCGCCGCTCTCACAGCGGTGTGCGTTAGTATTTATCTTTCGATTCGAGTAGCGGTCCCAAAGTTCGGTGCTCCTCTTGCAGGTCTCTTCGATCGGCAGGATCAACCTTTACGAATACCGCTGTGAGTCCTCAGAGGACCTCCTCAGCGGAGCCAGAGCGCCACAGAGACCAGAGAGAGAACGAAAACCGCGAGGACAGAGAGCACCAGGGCGTTGGCGAGAAAGAACCCGAGGTAGACCTCCCCGAGGGAGATCGGGAGTCCCCGGCCGGGTATCAGGAAGGTTCCAGAGGGAAGCGAGAACTGCTCCGAGACATCGGCGTCGTACTCAACGAACGCCAGAGGCCAGCCGCCCACGAGGCCCGAGGGACCGGGCGTGGGGATCCAGCTCGAGGAGAAACTCCCAACA
>JACCZN010000166.1 GCA_013695915.1 Rubrobacter sp. | reverse complement strand
TGTGCAGCGCATCCAACTCCGCGGCCCACAAGCGCACCGTCTGTTGGTCCATCGTCTCCGACATCACGACCTCCCGGACTCGAGTAGGTACATGATGCCAAACCTCTCTCATAACTACAACTGTAGTAATAGCACGGAGCCTGCGGCCGTCCAGACGGTAGCCCGGGCGGCGGGCCAGCGCGGGGAGCTCAGGCTCGGCTTCTCCCGCCGGGGCGAGCGCACGGTTCTCGGCGAGCGCCGGTGGACGGCGCCCTTCGGCTCCGTGCGGACCCACTACCCGGACGGCACCGGTACGGCGGAGGTCCAGATCACGAACCCCTCCGGCGGCATACTGGGCGGCGACCGGCTGGAGACGCACGTCTCCCTGGAGCCCGGCGCCTCCGCCACCCTGCTGACACAGGGCGCGGGCAAGGCGTACAGAGGACCCGCCGCCCGCCAGACCGCCGCCTTCGACCTCGCCGAAGGCGCTTTCCTGGAGTACCTCCCGCACCACCTCATACCCTTCAGGGGCTCCAGCCTCCAGGCCGAGACCACCTTCAGCCTCGCCGCCGGGGCCACCCTCGTAGCCTGGGAAGCCTACGCCGCGGGCCGCGTGGCGCGCGGGGAGCGCTTCCTCTTCGACCGCCTCTCCACAAGGACCCGGGCCTCGCGCGAGGGGGTGCCGCAGGCCCTGGACGGCTTCGACCTCGCGGGCAGCGCCTCCTCGGGCTACGAGCCCTTCGGCGGCAGCTCCTACTTCGGCACGCTGCTCGTGCTGGCGTCGGGGGAGCTGACCCCGCTCGCGGAGGGCCTGCACAATGCCCTCTCAGAGATACCCCGCACCCTCGCCTCCGCCAGCTCCCCGGCGCCCGGCGTCTGCGGCGTGCGGGTCCTGGCCCGCGACGCCCCGGCCCTCTACCGGACGCTGAACGCCGCCCGGCGGTCCGTCCGGGAGGCCCTGGATCTACCTGCTCCTCCCCGGGAGGTAAGCTAGGCTCCCCTTCGGGGTCTGGATGTTTGGATCCCCCGGGCCGGCGGCCCCGGTCAGACCACGTGGGGAGCGGTGAGCCTCTCGCCCAGCCGGTGCAGCTCCCGGCGGGCCTCCCGGTCGTAGGCCTGTCTCTCGGCCCGGGCCGGGCTCTTCTGGTCGAAGTACTCGCCCGTGATGCCCCCGATCTCCTCCGATACCGCGAGGTGGACCACGGCGTCCGCGCCGGTCTGGACCTCTCCGAGAGCCTCCCCGTACGCCTCCCGGACCATCTTGGTGTCGAGCAGCGAGCCCGGGTGCAGGGCGTTCACGGCCACACCCTCGTCCTCCAGCTCCCCGGCGAGGTCGAGGGTGAGCATCACCAGGGCGAGCTTGCTCTGGGCGTAGGCCCGGCGTCCGCTGTAGTCCCTCTCCAGCATCACGTCTTCGAAGTCGATGGGGGTCTGTGCCGCGGAGGCGACGTTCACGACCCGCGAGGGCGCCGCCCGCCGCAGGAGAGGGAGTAGCGAGCGGGTGAGCAGGAACGGCGCTAGGTAGTTGACCGCGAGCCGCAGCTCGTGGCCGTCCCGGCTCGTCGCCCGCCCCGCACCACCGCGGCCGCTCCCGGCGCCCGCGTTGTTCACGAGCCCGTCGAGCCTCTCGTTGTCCGAGGCCACCCCCTCCGCGAGCCGCCGGACCTCATCCAGAGAAGAGAGGTCCGCCACATAGCCCCGGCACTCCCCGCTGCCTGCCGCGCGGACCTCCTCCAGGGTCTCCTCCACCTTCTCCCTGTCGCGCCCGTGCAGCAGGACGGTAGCGCCCATCCCCGCAAGGTCCAGCGCGGCCTGCCTCCCGATGCCGTCGGTCGAGCCCGTGACCAGGACGACCGCCTCCTCCACGCTCCTCATGTCTGCTCCTTCCGGCTGTTGCGGGCTCCGTTCTCCCTGACGGTAGCATACCGGAGCGCCGGGGCTTCGGGAGTAGCGGGTTGGCATCCCCGGGCTTTTCGAGGACAATCACGGGGCCGAGTCCGGTAGAGGGTGGGAGGTTGTGGTCGGTAAGCCCGGAAGAGAGAGTGCCGTACGGCGGGAGGTAGAGAGGATCTTCGCGGAGCGTGGTCCCCTGGCGCGGGCGAGCGACTCCTACGGGCGGCGGCCCGAGCAGGTCCGGCTCGCCGGGGAGGTAGCCCGCACCCTGGAGGCCGGTGGCGTGCTCCTCGCCGACTGCCCGACCGGGACGGGCAAGAGCCTCGCCTACCTGGCCCCGGCGGTGCTCTCCGGTGAGAAGGTCGTGGTCTCCACCGCTACCATCGCCCTCCAGCATCAGCTCCTCACCAAGGACCTGCCCCTCCTGAGAGAGGCCGTCGGGCTACTCAAGGGCTACCCGCAGGACGAGGGCTTTACCTACGCAATAATGAAGGGCCGCCGGAACTTCCTCTGCGAGGACCGCTACGAGGGGACCCTCAGAGACGAGACTACCCTGGATCGCGGGGCCGACGAGAGGGTGCTGGAGAAGCTCGACGGCTGGCGGTACTCGACGGAGACCGGCGACCGCGAGGACCTGCCGTTCCCCGTACCGGCGGGGACCTGGATGGAGGTCGCCTCTGACGGCGAGGACTGCGCCTCGAAGGCCTGCCGCTTCCGCGAGGGGTGCTTCTACTACGCGCACCGGGATGCCGCCGACGAGGCCGACATCCTGGTGGTAAACCACGCGCTGCTCCTGGCCAACGCTGCCTCCTCGGGAAACATCTTCGACGTCTCCGGGCGGCACCTCGTGCTCGACGAGGCCCACCGCCTGGAGGAGATCATGTCCGGAGCCTTCGGTGCCCGGGTGACCTACCCCCGGGTGCGCTACGTGATGCGCCAGGCGGCAAAGAAGTCCACCGCCGCCGCCCGCCACGAGGAACGGGTCCTCTCCTCTGCCGAGCTCTTCTTCTCCGACCTGGAGAACACCACCGCCCTCGGCGACCCCGCGACGGCCCCGCGGGGCTACCGGGACCTCGAGTCCGCCCTCTCGGCGGTCCGCTCCTCGCTCGCCAACGACCCGAAGGAGGAGGCCAACGCGCTAGCCGGTATGGCGGGACGCCTCCGCCGGGAGCTCCGGGGCTTCTACGAGGGCGAGCCGGGGCCGGAGGGGCCCGAGGCCTACGCGCGGGCGGTCATTCCCGGACGCTCCTCCGAACGCGGTACGGATACGGGCTCGAAGCCCCGCCCCGAGCTGCGGAGCTGGCTCGTCGAGACCGCGGAGGTCTTCCGGGAGAGCGTGCTCGGCCTCTTCGAGCGGGGTGCCGTGCTCGCCTCGGCCACCCTCGCGACCGGCAGCCCGGAGGCCGTCTCCGGCCGGTCCTTCGAGTACCCGCGGCGCAGGCTCGGTCTCGACGGGGGGGAGCGGGAGGTCGCGGAGTTCGCCGGACCGGAGATCTTCGACTACCGGAACCGCTGCCTGATCTACACGGAGCCCCGCGCCCCGGACGGGGGATCCGGCCCCGAGCCCACCATCCGCCGGACCGAGCAGCTCGTCGCCCTCTCCGGCGGCCGCGCTCTCGTGCTGCTCTCGACCGGCCGCGCCGTCCGGGCCTTCGAGGAGTCGTTCTCTACGCCCCACCCGGTCCGTTACCAGGGTGAGGACTCCCCCTCCCGGCTCGTCCGGTGGCTGCGGGAGACCGAGGGTGCCGTGCTGGTCGGCACGCGGACCTTCTGGGAGGGCGTGGACGTGGCCGGAGAGGCGCTCTCGCTCGTGGTCATCGACAAGGTACCCTTCCCGCCGCCGAACGACCCGGTGATCGAGAAGCTCACCCGGCGGGCGGGTAAGGAGTGGTTCCGGCAGGTCTCCCTGCCCAAGGCGCAGGTCGCGATGCGCCAGGGCACGGGCCGTCTCCTCCGGAGCGCCACCGACCGCGGCGTCATAGCCCTCCTCGACCCCCGTATCCACGAGAAGAACTGGGGCAGGGCGATACTCCGTTCCCTCCCGGACGCGCCCGCGACCAGCAGCCTCGAAGATGTAGAGTCCTTCTTCGGCGTCGGCCGTTGAGAATGCCGCGGGCGGGAGGATAATAGGGGCATGTGCGGGAGATACACGCTGACGGCGCCGGTGGACGAGCTGGCCGCCGGTTTCGGGGTCACCGGTGAGCTGCCGGAGGTAGCACCGAGCTACAACATAGCCCCGACGTGGGAGGTCGCCGCCGTGGGCGGGGACTCCGGCGGCGAGCGGAGACTCCGGCGGTTGCGGTGGGGGCTGATCCCCTCCTGGGCTGACGACCCTTCCATCGGCGCCCGCATGATAAACGCCCGCTCGGAGACCGTCGCCGAGAAGCCCGCCTTCCGCTCGGCCTTCCGGCGTCGCCGCTGCCTGATACTGGCCGACGGCTTCTACGAGTGGCAGCGCCCGGCGGAGGGAGAGAAGGGACCCAAACAGCCCTACTACATAAAGATGGCCGACGGCTCGCCCTACGCCTTCGCCGGGATCTGGGAGAGCTGGCAGGACGGGGACGGCGAGAAGGTGCGGAGCTGCGCCATCCTCACCACGGAGGCCAACGACCTCGTCGCCGGGATACACCACCGGATGCCCGTGGTCCTCACCCCCGGAGACTACGACCGGTGGCTCGCCCCCGGAGATGGCGGGGCGGACTTGCAATCGCTCCTCCGCCCATACCCGCCCGAGGAGATGTCGGCGTACCCGGTCAGCACCTACGTCAACAAGCCCCAGAACGACGACCCCTCCTGCCTGGAGCCCGTAGAGGCCGGCTGACTCAGCCGGTCTCCCCGGCGGGCTGGCCCCGGCCGCGCTCCTCCAGGATTGCGGCGTTCGCCTGGGCGCCGAGCAGGAGGCTGATGCAGGAGACGTAGAGGTAGATCAGGAGCAGTATCACGGTCGCTATCGGGCCGTAGAGCTGGTCGTAGAGGCCGAAGTTCCCCGCCCAGAAGCCGAAGGCGACGCTCGCCAACGCCCACAGTAGGACAGCCACTAACCCTCCGGGCACTATAAGGCGGAACGGCTGGCCGAAGTTCGGGGCGAGGTAGTAGACGAGCGCCACGGTCACCGAGAGGAACAGGAGGGCCGTGGGCCACCGCGCCACGAGCCACAGCAGCTCGAAGGGCCGCCCGAGGCCGAAGATCTCCGCGACGAAGACTCCTATCGAGGGTCCGGCGACCAGGAGCAGCACGCCCGCGAGCACCACGCCGGAGAGCCCCAGTGTCATGAGGAATGCGAACAGCCGCACCTTCCAGGCCGGGCGGGTCTCCCGGAGGCCGTAGATCCTGTTCAGGGCGGAGATGAGCGCCCGGAAGAATCGCGCCGCGACCCACAGGGTGACGGCGGCTCCGGCCGCGAGCGCACCGGGGGCCGGGCTCAGGCCCTGCAGGGCGTCGGCGGCGTAGAGCTCCATGACCCCGTAGACCGGCGGAGGCAGTATCTGGCGGAAGTACGCCAGCACCTCCGCGGCGAACTGCGGTCCGGAGAAGGTGCCGACGAGCGAGACCAGCACCAGCACCAGCGGGAAGAGCGCCAGCGTCAGGTAGAAGGCGAGTTGCGCGGCGAGCCCGGGACCGTCGTTGGCGCGGAACCCCCGGCGGATGCCCCGCAGCGTGCCCAGGTCGAGCAGGGCGCCGAGGTCTCTCAACAGCCCGTGCGCCACCCCCGCGCCCCTCTTGCCGAGCCGCCGCGCATCCGCCGCCGAGGTGGCCCGCGCCCTGCGCAAGATCTGCCTGCTCAAAACTCCCGGACCCCCGAACGCTCGTACCCGCCACCGACCCACCAGGCTCTATTCTACGTAACCGGCGGCTCCGGGGCGGGGCGAGGCTGCGGGCCTACCGGGGTTCGGGGCCTTCGGAGCCTGCCGGGTACTCCCGCAGCGGCACCCGGCCCTCTCCCCAGGCCTCCAGGATGGGCTCCACTATCCTCCACGACTCCTCGGCCTCGTCGCCCCGGATGGAGAGCGTGGGGTCGCCTTCGAGCACGGCGAGCAGGAGGCGCCCGTAGGCCGGCAGCTCCTGGGGGGCGAGCTCGCTGCCGAGATCCACCTCCTCGGGGGCGAAGCCCTCACCGGGGCCGTTCACGCTCACGGAGAGGGTGAGCCGGTCCGGTCCGAGCTGGAGCCGCAGCACGTTCGGTTGCGGGTCCCGGGACTGCCCGAAGGAGAGGTGCGGCACCGGCCTGAAGTGGACGGCTATCTCCCCGCGGTCCTCCCCCAGCGCCTTGCCGGTACGCAGCACGAAGGGCACGCCCGCCCACCGCCAGTTCTCCACGTGCAGGGTGACCCGGACAAAGGTCTCCGTCTCCCGGTCCGGGTCCACGCCCTCCTCCCCGGCGTAGGCCGGTACCTCCTCGCCGCCGATGGTGCCGGACGTGTAGCGGGCGCGCACGGTCTGCCGCTCGACCTCCTCCGGCGACAGGCGGCGGACCGCCCGCAGCACCTCGGCCTTGCGGTTCCGGAAGTCCCGCTCGCCGAGGCTCAGGGGCGGCTCCATGCCGACGAGGCACAGGAGCTGCAGGAGGTGGCTCTGCACCATGTCCTTGAGCGCACCGGCGGAGTCGTAGTACTCGGCGCGCCCCTCCAGGGCCAACGTCTCGTCCCAGACGACCTCGACCCGCTCTACGTGCTGGTGGTTCCACACCGGCTCGAAGACGCGGTTGGCGAAGCGCGTACCGAGCACGTTCTGCACGGTCTGAAGGGCCAGGAAATGGTCCACGCGGAAGACCTCGTTCTCCGCGAACGAGCCCCGCAGGAGCCGGTTCAGCTCCCGGGCGGACTCCAGGCTCTCCCCGAAGGGCTTCTCGACCACGACCCGGCTGCCCTCCGGCAGCCCGGCACCGGAGAGGGCCTCGATGGCGGGGGCGAAGACGGCGGGCGGCAGGGCCAGGTAGACCGTCACGGGCTCCTCCGGTGGCCCCAGCGCCTCTCCGAGCTCCCCGCTGTCCGTGACGCTGGCCTGCCGGTATCCGGTCAACGCCGCGACCCGCGAGCGCGACTCTTCTGAGACATCCCCGGCGTATCCAGCGAGCCACTCCCCGACCGAGCCCCGGTACTCCTCTGGGCTCATCTCGCCGCGTCCGAGGGCGGTCACCCGGAAGTCGTCCGGGAGCCTCTGCTGCTCGTGCAGGTGGGCGAGGGCCGGGAAGAGGTACCGGGTCGTGAGGTCCCCGGAGGCCCCGAAGATCGCCAGGTGACGGTTCATGCGCGCTCCTCTGCTCTCTCGTGGTCGATCAGGATTCCGCCTCCCGGCTCTCCATGAGCTCCTTGAGGTTCTGGAGGATGGACTCCACCTCGCGCTCGTTGTACCCGGCGGCCAGCTTCGCCAGGCTCTCGCCGAGCGCCGGGACGGGTATCTTGTAGTCCGCCGAATAGGTAAACCAGGTGCCGCCGTTCCGGGGCTCGAAGGTCCAGGTGATGGTGCCTTCCAGGCTGCCGGTCATGGAGAAGGCGAGCTTCTCGTTCGGCACGTACTCGGTGGCCTCGACGGTACCCCGGAACGGGACGCCCGCTATCTGGTAGGTCCAGTCCGCCCGGGAGCCGCCGTTCGGCAGCCGCTCCACGTTCTTCACCTCGGTCATGCTCGGCGTGATCTCGGCCTGGTGCGGCGGGTGGTCCATGTAGCGGAAGACCTCCTCCACCGGCGCGTCTATCTCTATGCTCCGCTCCACGGTCGCCACGGTCGCCTCCTATCTCCTGCCGCTTTCGGGAGGATGGTACCCGCAGGGGAGGCCCGGCAACCGCCGGAGCGGTGCTATGCTGGTACGGTCGCGGCCTTCAGGGTGCGGACGCGGTTTATGGCGGCGGCTACCTCCTGCGGACGGGGCAGGCTCATCTCGCCGGGGTGCCCCCGGAAGCCGCCCAGGGAGCCGAGGCCTTCTTTACCAATCTTTTCGAGGGCCTCTCCGGCGACCTCCGGCGCGCTTCGGTTGCTCTTGACGGAGGCGAACTCACCGGCGATGCGGGCTATCGCTTCCGTCTGGCCGCCCTCGGCGAGCTGCTCCAGGTAGGTGAGGTCCACCTGCTCCCGGCCGAGCTCCATGGAGGAGAGCCCCCTGCCGCGGGCGGTCGTCTTCTTGCCGCGCCGGAGGTCTATCGAGCCCGCCTCCAACCGGCGGTTTCGGGGGTGGGAGATGCCGCCTCCCCCGACGGGCGCCCGCGGCGGGAAGTCCCTTACGACCTCTCTGGAGCGCCCGGTCACGTCGCGGGCGGCGTAGTCCTCGAGGAGTATCACGTGGGCCGCCACGTCCAGGTAGTCCCCGACGCCACCGACGACTACGACGGTCGAGACGCCGAGGTCCCGGTAGAGCGGGCCGACCACGTCTATGAACGGTGAGATCGGCTCGCGCCGTACCAGCTCGCGCATCCTCTCGTCCCGGATCATGAAGTTCGTCGCGCTGGTGTCCTCATCCACCAGGAGGAGCGAGGTCCCTACCTCCAGCGCCTCGGCGATGTTGGCGGCCTGGGAGGTCGAGCCCGAGGCGTTGGCCGTAGAGAAGTCCTCCGTGGAGCCGCCGCCCGGAAGCTCCCCGATAGAGCCCGAGATGTCCACCCCCGCGACGCTGCGGCCGTCCTCGGCCCTTATCTTTACGGAGTCCTCCCTCGACACCACCATCTCCCGCCCGTCGCCCGGCACGTGATCGTAGACGCCCCACGAGAGCGCCGAGAGCAGGGTGCTCTTGCCGTGGAACCCGCCCCCGACGATGAGCGTGACCCCCTCCGGGATGCCCATGCCACAGACCTCGCCCCGGTTCGGGAGCTCGACCGTGCGGCGGAACTCCTCCGGGCTCCTGAAAGGCACCGCGCCACCCGCCATCGGCCGGTCGCTCGCCCCACTCTCCCGGGGCAGTACCGCCCCGTCGCCCACGAAGGCCACGAGCCCGAGGGAGGCGAGGAGGCCCCGCAGGTGCCCGGCGTCCTCGACCGTCTCGACGTGCTCCCGGGCCGCCTCTGCGTCCACGCCCCCCGGCGTCAGGGCACCGGCCACTATCTCCGGCAACTCCTCCAGGAGCACCTCCCGGGCGGCGCGGGCGTCTACCGTGCGGCCCTTCGCGGGAAGCCCGACGGCCATCCGGGCCTCGACGTAGGAGGCGTCCGCCACGACCGAGGTGCGGGGGAGGACGACCTGCGAGGTGCGCTGCACTTCGACGCGCCCGCTCTTGCCGGAGCCCCGGTTACCCTTGACGGCCTTCCGGATGGCGCGCTCGGCGCACCGGGTCAGGAAGTCCTCGAAGGCGAACCTGCGGACCGGGCTCTCGAAGAGGTCGGGGTCGAAGGCGTTCTCCCCCGTGCGGACCCGGACGAGCGACGGCGGGGCGAACGGGTCGCGCTGCACCTTGTCCACGTGGAGGGTAAAGCTCCCGAAGTCGTAGGAGCCTTCGAGGTCCTTGTAGGCCCCGTAGCCCTTGTTGTCTATGCGGTCGAGCGTACTCTTCAGGCGTCGCAAGGTCCGTCCCTTCTCTGCCGATGCTTTCAGGGTCCGCGGAGAGGCTATAGTACCCGAGGGCTAACTCTCCTTGAGCCGGTAGAGGGGTTTGTCCGGGCGGCCGCTCTTCTGTATCTCGATCCGGCCCTCGGCTTCGAGCTCGTCGAGGGACTGACGGATCCCGCGCTTGTCTCCGCCCAGGATGCGCTGCCAGTCGTTGGTGGAGTAGAGGACGCCCTTGGGGATGGCGTCGAGGACCGTGAGGACCCTGGCCTTCGTCTCTTCCACCGGTTCTAGCCCAGGCCCATCCTGGTCCGGGCGCTCGCCAGCGTGGGCCGGGCCGCCGCGCGCGCCCGCTCGGCCCCGTCCTCCAGGATGCCGTCGAGCTCCGCCGGGTCGTCGAGGAGCTCCAGGGCGCGCTCCCGGAGCGGCAGTAGTCCCTCGGCGACGACCTCCCCGAGGTCTTTCTTGAGGTCGCCGTAGCCCTTCCCGGCGTACCGCTCCTCTATCTCCGGGACGCTCCGGCCGGTCATGCCGGCGTAGA
Organism: Rubrobacter sp.; assembly: GCA_013695915.1. GTDB lineage: Bacteria > Actinomycetota > Rubrobacteria > Rubrobacterales > Rubrobacteraceae > Rubrobacter_A. The sequence continues at coordinate 6,588 of JACCZN010000166.1, read as the reverse complement.
TGTCGAGGAGGTTGGTGATGGCGGGCTTCTCGAGGATGGCCTTTACCTCCGAGCCCGAGTCGGTCTTTGCGCGCCGGACCTTGCGCCGCACGGTCTCCGGCTCGTCGAGGAGGGCTATGTAGCTGCCGGGGCTCGGGGAGCTCTTGCTCATCTTTGCCTCCGGGTCGTCGAGCGCCATGACGCGCGCGCCGGTCTCCAGGATCATGGGCTCCGGCACTACGAAGGTCTCGCCGTAGAGGTGGTTGAAGCGCCGGGCGAGGGTCCGGGTGAGCTCGAGGTGCTGGCGCTGGTCCTCGCCGACGGGGACGCTGTGGGCGTTGTAGAGCAGGATGTCTGCGGCCATGAGCACCGGGTAGTCGAAGAGCGCCACGCTCGCCGTCTCCGTGCCGCCCCGCTGGGCCTTGTCCTTGAACTGCGTCATGCGCGAGAGCTCGCCGAAGCGGGCCACGCAGTTAAGGAGCCAGGTGAGCTCCGCGTGCTCCGGCACCTGGCTCTGGCGGAAGATCACGCACCGCTCCGGGTCTATGCCGGCGGCGAGGTAGAGGGCCGCCACCTCCCGCGTCTTGGCCCGCAGCTCCTTGGGGTCCTGTGGCACGGTGAGAGCGTGGAGGTCCACGATGCAGAAGAAGTTGTCGTACTCTTCCTGCTGCCTGACCCAGTTGTTTATGGCCCCCAGGTAGTTGCCGAGGTGGAGGTTCCCGCTCGGCTGTATCCCGGAGAAGACCCGGCGTCCACTCTGCATGAGCGTATTGTAAAGGAGATGCGGGCCTCCGGCGGTACTTCTCCGGTGCCGCTCTCCGGCGTGGGGTATACTCTGCTCAATTGGGGAGTAGCTGCCCACCACGCAGCGCGCGGTGGGGGTGCCCGGTCGTCAGCACGGAGCGGAGACGCTCCCGGCCAGTCACCGGCGGCCGCGTACGAGGCGGTCGCAACGGGCGAGACCATCACCGGCAGGAGGCCGTGGTGGGCTCGCTTTTTTCTTGCTTCCCGCGGCCCGTTTCAGAGAGGAGATGGGCCATTGACGACAGTAGACTCCGGGGGCAACGGGCCCTCCGCGGCCGGGAGGGGCGTGCGATGACCTCCTTCCCCCTCTGGGCCTGGTTCGCTTTCTCGGGCTTTATCGTGGCGATGCTGCTGCTGGACCTCTTCGTCCTGCACCGGGGGGCGAAGGAGATCTCCTTCCGGGAAGCGGCTCTCTTGAGCGCCTTCTGGGTCACGCTCGGGCTCGGCTTCGGGGTCTTTGTCTGGCTCTGGGCCGGGCCCGAGACCGGGGGAGAGTACTTCGCCGGGTACGTCATAGAGAAGGCCCTCTCGGTAGACAACGTGTTCGTGTTCGCTCTGATCTTCACCTACTTCGCCGTGCCCCCGTGCTACCAGTACCGGGTCTTGTTGTGGGGTGTCGTCGGGGCTCTCGTGCTGCGCGGCGTCTTTATCCTGCTCGGGGCCGGTCTCCTGGAGCGCTACGAGTGGATGGCCTTCGTCTTCGGGGCGTTCCTGGTCTACACCGGCATCAGGATGGCCCGGCGTAGCGACGAGGAGACCGACCCGGAGAGCAACCCGCTGCTGCGCATCCTGCGCCGCGTGTTCCCCGTAACCGACGGCTACCGGGGTCAGAGCTTCTTCGTGCGCGAGAACGGCGTGCTGATGGCGACGCCGCTCTTCGCCGTGCTCGTGGCGATAGAGTCCACGGACCTCGTCTTCGCGCTGGACTCCATACCGGCGATCTTCGCCATCACCCGGGAGCCGTTCGTGGTCTATACCTCCAACGCCTTCGCCATCCTCGGTTTGCGGGCCCTGTACTTCATGCTCGCAGACCTCGTGAAACGCTTCGTCTACCTGAAGGTCGGGCTCTCCCTGATCCTGGTCTTCGTCGGCGTGAAGTTCGCCCTCCAGGAGATCGTGGGCCACCTGCCGGTCTGGGTCTCGCTCGCCTTTATCTCCGTGGTCGTGACCGCCTCGATAGCGGCCTCCCTCTACAAGACCCGCGGCCGGGATGGTGAGACCGGATAGAGACCGGGGCTAACCGAGCACCAAGTCGCTCACCCGGCGGGGTTCGATCGGGCGACCCCCTCAGCCTCGTTTATATAGAGGTACCAGGGCGTCAGAACCTCGTAGCCAGCGGCGGTTACCGCGATGGTATGCTCGTACTGCGCCGAGAGCTTACCGTCAGCGGTCACCACGGTCCAGCCATCTTTCAGGAACCGTATCTCGGGTGTCCCCTCGTTGATCATCGGCTCGACGGTGAAGGTCATTCCTTCCCGAAGACGCAGGCCGTGCCTCCGACGCCCGAAGTGTTCGACGTGCGGCTCCTCGTGCAGCTTCCGGCCAACCCCGTGCCCTCCCAACTCTCGCACGACCCCGTAGCTGTGGAATTCGGCGAGCTCCTGGATGGCCGCTCCTACGTCGCCGAGGCTGTTGCCGGGCCTCACCTCTGCGAGCCCCGCATCAAGGCACTGTCGCGCGACGTCTAGAAGCTCGCGTGCCCGCAGCGAGACGTCGCCGACCGGGAATGTATAGCAAGCGTCGCCGACCCACCCACCAAGGATTACACCGACATCGATGCCTACGATATCTCCTTCGCGCAATCTCCTCGACACCGGGAAGCCGTGTACGATTTGCTCATTGACCGCGGTGCAGACTGTACCCGGGAATGGAGGAACGGATGGCGAGGGCTGGTAGCCCTTATAGGGCGAGTGGCCGTCCTCGGAGGAGAGGAACTCCTCGACGAGGCGGTCGAGCTCGCTCAGCCTAACTCCGGGACGGATGTGTGGCCGGAGCATGCCGAGCGTACGGGCTGCAAGGTCGCCTGCTCGACGTAGAAACTCGATCTCATTCTTGCTACGCAGCACGACCATGAGTGCTTCCTACAATAGCATATCCCGACAGCTCAGTACTTACTATGGGTTGTAGGCACTGCAGCGAGGATATCAGCCAGCAGGTAAGGGATACCGGGCAGCCGCTCAGGAACCGAGCTTCTCCTCTATCTCCCGCGCCGCCTCCACCACCCGTCCGGAGAGCCGCCCGCCGGGGCTCTCCCCGAGGCGCGAGACCGGCCCGCTCACGCTTACCGCCGCGGCGAGGACCCCGTCAGCTCCGAAGACGGGAGCGCTCACGCTCGCAACGCCCCGCTCCCGCTCGGCGACGCTCTCGGCCCAGCCCCGCCGCCGGACCTCCTCCGGCCCATCCTCGCCGTCCCACCCCCGGAAGACCTTCCCCGCAGAGCCGAGCGCGAGCGGCAGCACCGCCCCGACCGGCACCGTGTCCCGCAGGCCCGAGGCCCGCTCGGCGGCGGCCACGCACACCCGGTCCTTTCCCTCCCGCACGTAGAGCTGGCTGCTCTCCCCCGAGGCGTCCCGCAGCCCCTCCAGCACGGGCCGCGCCGCCTCCACGAGGCCCGCGCCGGAGTCGACCCGGTTCCCCCAGCCGAGCAACCGCAGACCGAGCGCGTACCGCCCCCCGCGCCGCGCCACCAGGTGATGCGCCTCCAGCGCCGACAACAACCGGTAGGCCGTCGGGCGCGGCAGCCCCGTACCCTCGACCACCTCCGCCAGGCTCGCCGGACCCTCAGCCGAGAGGAAGGCCAGGACCCCGACCGACTTGTCCAAGACCCCGACCCCGCTCGAAGCCCCGTCCTTGCCCATCCAGCGAGTTTCCTCTACACTATCCACTATATGAATAAGCTATCTCACATATTGAGATAAAGCAAGAGCGAAGGGGCAGTCTATGAGCGGGTCTAAGACGTTGGCGGAGAAGTTGTGGGAGCGGCACATCGTGCGGGAGGCGGAGGGGGAGCCGGATCTCCTGTACGTGGACCTGCATCTGGTCCACGAGGTGACCTCGCCGCAGGCGTTCGAGGGGCTGAGGCTCGCGGAGCGCGGGGTGCGCCGCCCGGACCTGACGCTCGCTACCATGGACCACAACGTCCCGACGTGGGGCGCGGACCGGCCCGTAGAGGACGAGGTCTCCGCAAAGCAGATGGAGGCCCTCAGCAACAACTGCGAGGAGTTCGGCATACAGCTCCACAAGATGGGGGCTATCGGACAGGGGATCGTACACGTCATCGGGCCGGAGATGGGCATCACGCAGCCCGGCATGCTCATCGTCTGCGGAGATTCGCACACCTCCACGCACGGGGCCTTCGGAGCGCTCGCGTTCGGCATCGGGACCAGCGAGGTCGAGCACGTGCTGGCGACCCAGACCATAAGCCAGCGCCGCCCGAAGACGATGGCCGTTACGGTGGAGGGCGACCTCCCCGTCGGCATAACGGCCAAGGACGTGATGCTCGGCATCCTGAAGAGGATAGGGACCGGCGGGGGCGTCGGGCACGTCATCGAGTACCGGGGCGAGGCCATCCGGCAGCTCTCGATGGAGGGCCGGATGACGATCTGCAACATGTCCATCGAGGGCGGCGCTAGAGCTGGCCTCATCGCTCCCGACGAGACTACCTTCGAGTACGTACAGGGCCGCCCGCACGCCCCGGAGGGCGCGGAGTGGGAGGCTGCGCTCGCCGACTGGAAGACGCTCAAGACCGACGAGGGCGCCGAGTTCGACCGGGAGGTCGTCATAAACGCTTCCGACCTCGTCCCCTACGTCTCCTGGGGGACGACCCCGGCGCAGACCGTTGGCCTCGACGGGGCCGTCCCCGAGCCCGAGAACGAGGGCCACGAGCGGGCCTTGAAGTACATGGCGCTCACGCCTGGAACCCAGATCCGGGAGATAGAGGTAGACACCGTCTTCCTCGGCTCCTGCACCAACGCCCGCATAGAGGACCTGCGGGCCGCCGCGAACGTGCTCGAAGGCCACAAGGTGAAAGAGGGCATCCGCGCCCTCGTCGTCCCCGGCTCGATGCGGGTCAAGCAGCAGGCCGAGGAGGAGGGCCTCGACGAGGTCTTCAAGGAGGCCGGCTTCGACTGGCGCGACGCGGGCTGCTCCATGTGCCTCGGGATGAACCCGGACATCCTCGCCCCCGGCGAGCGGTGCGCCTCTACGAGCAACCGCAACTTCGAGGGCCGTCAGGGCCGGGGCGGCAGGACGCACCTCGTGAGCCCGGTCGTCGCGGCGGCGACGGCGGTAATGGGCCGGTTCGCCGCGCCCAGTGAGCTCGGCGTACTGGAGGTAAGCTAGTGGAGCCCGTACAGCGCATAGAAGGCAAGGCGCTCCCCCTCGGCTACTCCGACGTGGATACAGACCAGATCGTACCGAGCGACGCCCTCAAGCGCATAGAGCGCACCGGCTTCGGGCAGTTCCTCTTCCAGGAGTGGCGCGAGGACCCGGACTTCGTCATGAACCGCACCGAGCACGTCGGCGCCAAGGTACTCCTCGCCGGGGAGAACTTCGGCTCGGGCTCAAGCCGCGAGCACGCCCCCTGGGCCATCCAGGACTACGGTTTCAGCGCCGTAATAGCCACCTCCCTCGCCGACATCTTCAAGAATAACTGCGCCAAGATAGGCCTCCTGGCCGTAGAGCTCCCCGAGGAGATCGTAAACAAGCTCCTCGAAGCGAGCCGCAAGGACCCAGAGGCCCGCATAACGGTAGACCTCGAGTCCCGCACCGTGAAAGGACCCGGCGTCGAGGCGGAGTTCGAGATGGACGACTTCACCCGCCACCGCCTCCTGAACGGCCTCGACGACATAAGCCTCACCCTGACTTACGAGGACAAGCTAGGGGAGTTCGAGAACTCCCGCCCGAGCCACTGGCCGAGCGTAATATAAGCAAAGATATTGGGATCTTCACAGAGAGAAAACGCAAGCTAGTACGCGTCCAACGGGGCTAGATTTCTAATCCTCGGTTAGATAACTCTGCTTCAGCTAGTTCGCGATTTTTCTCGGCAGTTCTGTGGAGTCCCGCGTAGAAGCTTGGGCTTACCAACTGTAACGCTTCCTTGGAGTAGCTGACCGATGTCTGCAAGCGTGGTAAAGCTTCATCATCGCCTACTTCTCCGAGGGAAGCGTAAGTTATGCAGGCACCACTAAGAGCGACGCAGGCTCTGGCGTACTCTGCTGTATTTTCCTCAGTGCTGAGAAGGCCTAGGGCCTCATTAGCGGCTCCTAAAGCCTCCTGAGCCCTAGATCTAGTCTTTGGAAGCTCATTATAGACTACAGATTTACTAATCTGAATCTGAGCATAGAGGCTCGGATTGTTTTTCTTGGTAGCGACGGAAAGAGCTTGATCATATACCTCAATCACTTCTTCGCGGGACTCATCGGTTTTCTCGGGCATGCTGTTACGCGTAGCTCCCCAATGGAAGAGTGTTTGTGCTTTCTCCATAGGGTATCCGTCTCGAAAAACACTCAAAGCTTCTTCAAAAGCTGTCAGGGCGTTATCGAAGTACATTGAAAGTGCACCACCAAGTCCCTCCGCCTGCTTCGCATAAAGCACGCCAAGTTCAAATTGAAGATCAGCGTAGTAGTATGGATAATCGTATTGAGTTAGCGAGTGCGGGTGCGACGGATACTTGACCCGAAACAGCTTAGTTGTGATCATTGCGGCCGATGAGCACGACTATCTCCCACCAGCCACCGTCTTTGCAGGAGGCTTCGGCGCCCAGCGGGCAAAGCACCAACCCTGACGCGCTGGTGGCGTTGTTGA
>JACCZN010000163.1 GCA_013695915.1 Rubrobacter sp. | reverse complement strand
GCATGGTCTCGTCTATGAGGAGCACCTTGTCCTCGGCGTGGTTCATTATGTAGATGAGGTCGTTCCTGGAGAGCCGCGGGTTGATGGTGTGGAGCACGAGGCCCGCCGAGGGTACGCCGAAGTAGGCTTCGAGGTGCTGGTAGCTGTTCCAGGCCAGGGTCGCGACCCGGTCGCCCTTCTGGAGCCCGAGATCCCCGAGCGCCACGGCGAGTTTCTTGGCCCGCCGGACGAAGTCGGCGTAGGTGTAGCGGTGGAAGCTCTTGTCGGGCCTGCGGCTGGCGATCTCCTTGTGCCCGTAGAGCGTCTCGGCCCGCCGCAGCACGGCGGGCAGTGTTAGCTGGTAGTCCGAGGTTAGACCTTTCACCCTCTATCTCCTCCTGTAGTACGAGCCTTGAACCGAACCTTGCACCCCCGAGAAGGCGGCGCAGGATACCGGGCCAGACCGACGGTCGCACGTGCGCACAATAATCTCCCTTTCCAAAGAGACGAGTGAGCTTCGATACTAGCACCGGCTACATCGGGGGGTCAAGAGGACAACTGCTGGTGATTACCCACAACTCGAACAACACACAGAAAGAAGCTCCGCTGGATTGTGGTAAGGAGAAGGTACAGAACCAACCTTCACCACAGAGGAGGCGGAGCTATATGGACAGTAGTGTAGCGATCGAGACCGTACTGGACAAGTTGCCCGTGGCCGAACTGGATAAGACCTTGACCGATTTCGTTGAGCCCCTCACGGCGATGCTGTCGGATGAGCGCCTGCGCCGGGTGGTGCCTTTGGCGGTGCGGGGCATCGTGGCCGGTGAGAGCCCGGTCCTCACGGCGATGGCACAGACCGTGGAGCGCACCGAGAGTTCCACCTGGGCTGCCGCCAAGCGTCTGTACCGGTTTCTGGATAACCCACGCCTCTCGGCGGGTGTGCTGCGCAAAGGACTCTATCGGTGCGCTCGGGCAACCGTCGAAGAGGAGGATCCGGAATACCTGGTTGTGGCGCTGGACCCCGTCAACTTCGAGAAGCCCTACACCTATGAGCTGGAGGGGGTTTCTACGGTGCATAAAAGCACCCCGCCGGACCGCTACGGCAAGGCGCGCCTGGCGCGCGGCTATCACCGCCACGCTCGTCAATACCCGCGTGCCCGCTACAACCTACGCCAACTGGTTCTCCTACACAACCGACTTCATCAGCGAGAATCGCGAGCTCTACCGGGCCATCCGCACCACCCGCTGGGTCTTCCTGAACCGAGGGCTGCGCTTCGTAGGCGATGGTGCTCTGGATGACCGGAAGATCTATGGGTGGCTGTCGGGAGCCGCAGCCGAGTTTGTTATCCGGGCTTCTCACCTGGAGCGTCGTGTACAGGTGTATAACCGGCGCCTGGATCGCTGGGAGGAGGAGAGCCTGGGGGATCTGGCGCGGACAGTCCCGTCTGCCGATTCCTGCTCCTGGCAGGTCGCCTTTAGTCATGCTGGCAGGACCCGTCTGGCTACCATCAAGGTTGGCTGGTTGGAACTGCGTCTGCCCGAGAGCCACCAGCCGTTGTGGGCGGTGGTGGCCCAGGAGTACGACGCAACCGAGCAAGCTACTCGCACATTGGTGTTGCTAACCAACGTGGCCGTCTGGGAGGAGGCTACGGCGCGGGCGGTGTATGAGGATTGGCGGCTGCGAGGCAAGATCGAGCACGGCTATCGCTTCTGCCAGGAGCAGGGCCTGGATGTAGAAGATATGCGGGTACGGACCCTTGAGCGCCTGCGGCGGCTGTTTGTGCTGGTGTTGTTGGCGATGCAGTTCGTTTGGCACGTGATGCAGAGGTGGCCGCCGGTAGCGGTGCGGTGGCTGCGCTGGCTTGGTGGCAAGCTGGGGTTGGGAATCGACCGGGACGGGCCTTACTTGCTGTTGAGGGGTCTGCACGCAGTGTGGCAGACGGTGGCGGCGTTGAGCCATCTTGGCGTCTGTCCGTTTCCGCACGAGGCATTCAGGTGAGTTATGGGTAATCACCAGGAGGACAAGGGAGACAGACCCGCGAAGAGAGGGCCCGGCCGCCCGAGCGGGCCGGACCCTCCGTGGTGAATGCCTGCGCGGTGTCTAGAGAGCCCTGCGGTAGGCGAGGATGCCGAGCCCGCCGGCTAGCAGGAGCAGCCCGCCCACGAGCACCACCGGTGCGCCGCTGGTCTCCGGAAGGAGCGCGGGTCCCTCGTCTCCGGAGGCCTCGCCAGTCTCCTCGAGGCTCCCGGCAGCGGTGCCCGGTGCATCCGCTGCAGGTGCATCCGCTGCAGGTGCATCCGCTGCAGGTGCATCCGCTGCAGGTGCATCCGCTGCAGGCACGTCCGTCGCAGGCGCCTGTGGCTCACCGGCTGGATCCACCCCGGAGCCAGCGGCACCGGAAGACGCGCCCGCGGAGGCCGCGGAGGCCGCGCCCGCGGAAGCTGCGTACTGGTGCTCGGGGGCGCTCTCCGGCACCGGCTCCTCCGAGAGTGTCTCTGCCCCCGGCGTCTCGTTCTCGGGAGCTTCGTTCTGCGGGTCCTCGCCCGGCGAGTTCCCGCTCTGCGGAGCTTCGTTCTGCGGCGGCTCCGGCTCTACGGGGCCGGAGGGGAAGGAGTAGGTAGCGGTTATGGTGGCGTCCTCGGAGAAGGCGCGGGTTTCGCTCTGGAAGTGCTCCGGCTGGGTGCGGGTGTCGTGCCGGACGAAGTCGAAGGAGACGGGCTCTCCGGCGGGCACCTCCATGCTCCCGGCGTAGGTCTTGCCGGGCTCGCACAGCGGGCTGTCGGGTCCTCCGGCGTCCGCGCCGGTGGTGCAGAGCATCATGTCTATGGGGGCTTCACCGCCCAGGGAGTGGTCGATGCCGAAGTTCTGCCAGCCGGGGACCTCGCCCTCGAAGTCTAGATGGAAGGTCACGGTCACCGTCTCGTCTTCCGTGGAGGCCGCAGGGTCCTGTGCCAGGGCCGGGGCCGCACTCACCAGGGCCAGCGCCAGGGTCGCCGTTAGAGCCGTCAACTTTCTGAACATGGTTCCTCCCTCTCCCGTTTGCCATAGTCGTCTATGCTGTATGAAAAGTTATTTTAGAGAGGTTATGTAACGAAATCGTTACGGTTGGGAGGATATACGGTAACGTTTCCGGAGGGGAGGCGCCGCCGGGCGTTAACCTTTCCTCAACGCGACGGTGCCAGTTGTCGTAGAATCCGGCCAGTCTTTACTTACCGCTCGCGTCCGGATACCGCCCGGCAGGGCAGTCCGAGAAAGGAGGCACGATGGGCGCACTGATACCGAACGAGTATGTGCAGTTCGTGCTCGCCATGATCCTGTTCCTGGCGATCTTGATCGGCTCTTACTGGTTCGTGTACGCCCCTACCCGCCGCCGCAACAGGGACTCCGAGGACCGGAGGTAGAGCCCGCAGAGTACCGGGTCTTGCTGTAGCCTTAGCGGGCGTAGATCTCCGGAGAGAGGAGCGGCATGTCGGGACGGGTGGAGTTTTTCTACGATCTGGTGAGCCCGTACTCCTATCTGGCGCACGACCGGTTGCGCGACGTCTGCGGACGGCAGGGTGCGGAGCTCGTCTTCCGTCCGATGCTGCTCGGTGCTCTGCAGCGGGCCGTGGGGCTTCAGGCACCGGTAGAGGTCGTTCCAAAGAGCCGCTACATCTACCGGGATATACAGCGGTGGGCCGGCTACTACGGTATCCCGCTGGAGTTCCCGGACCCGTTCCCGTTCCGCACGCTGGCGACGGTGCGGGCGGCGCTCTTCTGCGAGGGGCGCGGCAAGCTCGACGCGTTCACCCGCGAGGCCTTCGACCTGTACTGGGCCGAGGGGGGCGCGCCGAAGGGTATGGCGGGATCCGACGAGCAGGGACCCGTCTCCGAGGTGGCGAGGAGGATAGGCGAGGACCCGGAGGAGGTCTCCGAGGGCGCCTCCGAGCCCGCGGTCAAGGAGGCCCTCAAGAGCGCGACCACCGAGGCCCAGGAGCGTGGGGCATTCGGCGCGCCGACCTTCTTTGTCGGCGACGAGATGTTCTGGGGCAACGACCGGCTGCACTTCGTGGAGGAGGCCCTGAAGAGGAGCTGAGGCCGTGTGCCTCGGGTTCCGTGATACTGTTAGCGGCCTTGCACAAATAATGCCCTCAAACGCCTATTTTTTGTGCAAGCCGGGATTCTGCACAAAAATAGGCTCAATGCCCAGCTCGTGGATAGCGTGGATTAGCACGCTAATGTTGTGGCAGAGCACCTTACAAAGAGCCTCGTTGATCTGGCCGGTATCGCTCTTGCTCCTCAGCGAGTCCCCGAATTTCGCCTTCATCATAGAGTAAGCGGATTCAACATTTGACCGCATGTGGTAGTGCTCCATGAAGGTCAGCCGGTTGTACATGAAGTAGTAATACATGTTGGCCCATATCGGCTCCTCTTGTCTTGTGGGCTCTACGTTATTTGACTTGAAGGGGACAAACGGTGTACCGCCGGTTTGCTCTACGGCCTTGAGGTTCTTGC
>JACCZN010000290.1 GCA_013695915.1 Rubrobacter sp. | reverse complement strand
ATGTCCGCCTTCTCGCCCGACTGCGCCGCTATCTCCCGCTCGCGCTTCTCCTCTTCGAGCTCGAAGAGCCGGGCCCGCAAGACCCGCATCGCGACCTCCCGGTTCTGGTGCTGGCTCCGCTCGTTCTGGCACTGCACCACGATCCCGGTCGGAAGGTGGGTTATCCTGACCGCCGAGTCCGTCTTGTTGACATGCTGGCCTCCGGCCCCCGAGGCCCGGTAGGTGTCCACCTTGAGCTCCTTCTCCTCCACCGGGACCGCAACCGCATCGTCCACCACCGGGGCCACGGCCACCGAGGCGAAGCTCGTGTGCCGCCGCCCGCCCGCATCGAACGGGCTGATACGGACCAGCCGGTGTACCCCCCGCTCCGCGGAGAGGAGCCCGAAGGCGTAGTCCCCCTGGGAGCCGACGCTGAGGGTAACGCTCTTTATACCCGCCTCCTCGCCCTCGGTCTGCTCGATCACCTCCAGCCTGTAGCCGCGGCGCTCGGACCAGCGCCGGTACATACGGAGCAGCATCTCCGACCAGTCCTGGGAATCCACCCCTCCAGCGCCGGGGTTTATGGTGACGATCGCCGGTCCCGCATCATACTCGCCGGTAAAGAGCCGCGAGAGCTCCTGCTCCTCTATGGTCTTCTCTACCTCTTCGAGGTCCGCGGCCACCTCGCCGAGGAGCTCGCCGTCTTCATCCTCGGCGAGGTCCAGTATCTCCTCGGAGTAGGAGATACTGGACCGCAGGTCCTCCAGCACGCTCACCTGAGCCTCGACCCGCGAGAACCGGGAAGCCACCTCCCGCGCCTCCTCCGGGTCGTCCCAGAAGCCGGGCCGGGCCATCTCCTCGGAGAGCTCGGCCGCGCTCTGCCGCAGCCCTTCGAGGTCGAAGAAGGCCTCCAGCCCCTCCAGGCGCTCCTCCAGCTCGGATACCCGTCCTCTGAGCTCCGACACTACCCCTTCCCGGAGCGGTCCGCACCGTCCTCCGGCTCCTCTGCCGTGCCCTCCGGGGTGCTGGCCGCCGCAGCCCTCGCCGGGGCGCTCGCGGCAACGTTCGGACCGGCCGCGCTGCCGCAGCATTTCTTGTACTTCCTGCCCGAGCCGCAGGGGCAGGGCTCGTTGCGGCCGACCTTCTGCTCCACCCTGCGGGGAGCCTTGGGCTGGGGGTCGGGCTCCTCGCCGCCGCCACTGTAGGAGAGGTTCTGGGTCTCCGTCTCCGGCGGGAGTTGGACGTTCTCTATCCGGTAGATGTAGGTTACGTAGTCCTCCTTGAGGCCCTGCTCCATCTCCTGGAACATGTCGAAGCCTTCGCGCTTGTACTCGACCAGCGGGTCGCGCTGCCCGAGCCCGCGCCAGCCGATACCCTCGCGGAGGTAGTCCATGTCGTAGAGGTGCTCGCGCCACCGGGAGTCCACGATGGAGAGGAGCGTCCGCCGCTCGGCCTCCTCGAAGCTGGCCACGCCGTCCGTGCGGACCAGACCCCGCTCGACCATCTCCTCCATCCGCTCGTCCCACTCCGCGCGGCGCTCCTCCAGCCGCCCGCGGGCGTCCTCCCGGACCATCTCGGCTATCCGCTCGGCGGAGAGGCTCTCCTTGTCCAGGCTCTCGAAGTCTATCGAGCTCGGGTAGACGCGGTTGGCTGCCGTCGAAAGCGCCTCCATGTCCCAGTCCTCGGGGTACACGTTGTCCGAGACGTGCTGCCCGATAACGTCGGTGAGAACCTCATCCGCGTAGGCCTCGGTGTCCACCTTCTCGCCCATCAGGATCTCGTGGCGCATCTCGTAGATGACCTGCCGCTGCTTGTTCAGAACGTCGTCGTACTCCAGTATCCTCTTCCGCGTCTGGAAGTTCTTGCTCTCGACCTGCTCCTGAGCCCGGCGGACGGAGTTGGAGATCATGCCCGCCTCTATGGGCACGTCCTCTTCGAGCCCGATGCGGTCTATTATCCCCTGCATGCGGGGCCCGCCAAAGAGCCGCAGGAGCTCGTCCTCGAAAGAGAGGTAGAACCGCGACTCGCCCGGGTCTCCCTGACGCCCGGACCGTCCCCGGAGCTGGTTGTCGATACGCCGCGACTCGTGGCGCTCGGTGCCGAGCACGTAGAGCCCTCCGGCCTCCTCCACCCCCTCGCCGAGCTTGATATCCGTGCCGCGACCGGCCATGTTCGTGGCGATGGTGACCGACCCGAGCTCGCCCGCCTCCTGGATGGTCTCGGCCTCCCGCTCGTGGTGCTTGGCGTTCAGGACGCTGTGCTTCACCCCGCGCTTCTGGAGCATCCCGGAGAGGTGCTCGGAGACCTCTACGGAGACCGTACCGACAAGCACCGGCTGCCCGGCCCGGTGCCGCTCCGCTATGTCCTCGACCACGGCCCGGTGCTTGGACTCCGTGCTCTTGTAGACGAGGTCCTCCTTGTCGTCCCGGACCATCTCCTTGTGCGTCGGGATGGAGACGACCTCCATGCCGTAGGTGTGGATGAACTCGTCGGCCTCCGTGGCCGCCGTGCCGGTCATGCCCGAGAGCTTGTCGTACTGGCGGAAGAAGTTCTGAATGGTCACCGTAGCGACGGTCTGGTTCTCCTCCTTGATCTCCACGCCCTCCTTGGCCTCGATGGCCTGATGGAGACCCTCCGAGTACCGGCGGCCTTCGAGGACCCGCCCCGTGTACTCGTCGATGATAAAGACCTGCCCGTCACGGACCAGGTACTCGTTGTCGTTCTGGAAGATGGTCTGCGCCCGCAGGGCCTGGTTGAGGTGGTTTACGAGGTTCCGGTTCACGTCGTCGTAGAGGTTCTCGACGCCGAGGGCCTTCTCCACCTTCTCTACCCCGCTCTCCGTGGGAGCGACCTGGCGCTTCTTCTCGTCTACCTCGTAGTCCTCCCCATCCTTCAGGCGCGGGATTATGGCGGCGAACCGGTAGTAGGTGTCGGCGGCGCTCTCGGGCATGCCGGAGATGATCAAGGGCGTCCGGGCCTCGTCCACGAGTATGGAGTCCACCTCGTCGACTATGGCGTAGTTCAGGGGCCGCTGGACGAGCTTCTCGACCGAGGTGGCTATGTTGTCCCGGAGGTAGTCGAAGCCGAACTGGGAGTTCGTGCCGTAGGTGATGTCCGCCGCGTAGGAGAACTTCCGGTCGGCGAAGCTCATGCCGTCCTGCACGAGCCCGATAGAGAGGCCGAGGAAGTCGTAGACCTCCCCCATCCACTCCGCATCGCGGCGGGCCAGGTAGTCGTTGACCGTCACCACGTGCGCGCCCTTGCCGGAGAGCGCGTTCAGGTAGACGGGCATGGTCGCGGCGAGCGTCTTGCCCTCGCCGGTCTTCATCTCGGCGATATTGCCCTCGTGCAGCACGATGCCGCCCATGACCTGTACGTCGAAGGGCCGCATACCCAGGGTCCGCTGCGCGGCCTCCCGGACCACGGCGAAGGCCTCGGGCAGGAGACCTTCGAGGCTCTCGCCCCCGGCTATGCGCTCCCGGAACTCCGGGGTCCTGGCCTTGATCTCCTCGTCGGAGAGCCGCTGGACCTCGGGTTCGAGAGCGGTTACGGTCGCCACCCTTTTCTGGAGGGCTTTGGCCTTGCGGCCCTCGCCCATCCTGAGAATTTTCGTAAGTAAGTTCATCCTTGTATTTTACCTCTTCGCGATTACATGACCGGCTCTATGAGGCCGTAGTTACCGTCGCGACGCCGGTATACCACATTTATGTCCCCGGTATCCGCGCTCGTGAAGACAAAGAACGAGTGGTCCAGGAGCTCCATCTGGAGCGCGGCCTCCTCGGGGTCCATCGGCTTCATCTGGAACTGCTTGGTGCGCACAATCTTCTTTTCGGGGCCCAAATATGGTGCGGCCTCCGGCGCGGGAGCCACGTCTCCCGGCAAGTCGTCGGCGACCTCTCCCACGGGGGAAGCCACCTCCGGGGTGCCGGGCGGGGTCGCGGCGGCGCCCTTCTTGCCCTGCCAGCGGTCGATCTGGCGTCCCCGGTAGCGCTTTACCTGACGCTCAAGCTTGTCGCTCATGAGGTCTATGGAGGCGTACATGTCGGCCGAGGCCTCCCGCGCCTTGAGCACCGTGCCGTTGATGAACATGGTCACCTCGGCCACGTTGGGGTCCGGGATGGAGCTGTTGCGCTGGTGGATCAACTCCACCTCCGCCCGGCAGTCGCTGTTCTCCGCATCGAAGAACTTCCGCACCCGCTCGACCTTCTCCAGCGCGTGCCGTTCGAGGGCTTCCGTCACCGAGATGTTTCGCCCCTTGACCGCTACGTCCATCGAGACCTCCTCTCGCCCTACCGGCTCCTCGCCGGCGCTGAGACTTTTCCCTTTCGGTATCTTAAACGTTTGGTGTGAATTATGAGGTCACCATCCCAACAGGTCGGCGAAGGCCAGCCGTGGGCGGCCGAGCTGTCCGTTGAGCCAGATACAGAAGTTGTGCAGCGCCACCCTCGCCGCCAAC
>JACCZN010000286.1 GCA_013695915.1 Rubrobacter sp. | reverse complement strand
CTCCCGCCGGAGGGATAATTTACCGCCCGACCGGGTAAACAACCGCCCAGAAAGCCCGCAGCGAGACCTGGAAGGACGACGGTTGGCGGATACCAAGAGTACCTCGAACAACCTGGACGTGACCATCTCGGCTCTTTCGGAGGGAGCGAGAGACCTGGCCCTGGGCCGGGCCCTCGCGGAGGTGCAGGGCTGGCAGAGGACGCTCGCCACCTCCGGCCGCGAGGACCTGCGGCCCATAGCGGAGAACCTGGCCCTCCTCCGGGGCCGCCTGGACGACGGCCTGAACGGCGGCAGCCTCGACGGCGGGAGCATCGGCAGGCTGCTGGAGGAGCTCGGGGCGCAGGTAAGCTCCGTGGCCGAGTCCTCCGAAGACGGGCCCCCACCGGAGGTGGCGGAGAGGCTCGGAGAGCTTGCGAGGCTGCTCTCCCGCGAGGGCCGGGAGGTCGGCGAGTAGACACCGCAAGAGCTTACGGAAGCGTTACGGAGAAGGAGGAACGTGCAGTACCAGGAGTTCTTACAGAGGGTGGAGAAGCGCATCACTACAGAGGAGCCGGGCGCGGCGGAGCTCGCGACGGCGGCCACACTGTCAACGCTCGGGGAGCGTCTACAGGGAGAAGAGGCGGAGAACCTCGCCGCCCAGCTACCCGGGGAGATCAAGGACCAGCTCACGGGCGGCGGGGCCGGTGAGGCCGGAGAGTTCCCGCTCGAGGAGTTCTACCGGCGGGTCGGCGAGAAGGAGGACACGACCCCCGAGGAGGCCGCTCCTCGCGCCCGGGCCGTGATCGGGGTGCTCTCCGAGGCCGTTACCGGTGGCGAGGTCGGGGACGTGATCTCCAGCCTCCCCACGGAGTACGAGCCGCTCTTCCGGTAGAGAGCGGGAGATCCAGAACCACCTTCAGACCCGTATCTTTTAACGACGGGGGCTGTTAAGTTCCTCCGGGAAGCGTTCTATCTCGTTCGGGGCGGAGGTTCGGTACATGGCGGCACGAAAGGGCACCTCGGTCGACCGGGCGCTGATGGCCGGGGTGATACTGCTGACCCTCGGCACCGCCCTGACCCACATATATCTGGGCTCGTTCGGGCTCCCGCTGTTCGTCCTGAACGGCCTCGGGTACATCGGGCTCGTCGCGGCGCTGTACCTGCCGCTCTCCCTGCTCTCCCCCTACCGGGGCATCGTGCGCTGGGCCCTCATCGGCTACACGGCGCTCACGATAGTGCTCTGGTTCGTTCTGGCGTTCCCGACCACGCTAGGCTACGTGAACAAGGTCAACGAGGCCGCCCTGATAGCCCTGCTCCTCCTGGAGCACCGCCTCTCGCGCCGGTAGACCTCTACCGGTCCACCTCGCAAACGGCTCGCTAGCCAAACCGCGGGATGTCCTGGCCCGCTCCCACGGCGTCCTCGCTCCCCACGAGGAACTCCGAGACCACGCCCTCCTCCTCGGCCTTTACCTCGTAGAAGGACTTCATCACCTCGACGAGCCCGACCGTGTCACCGGCGGAGACTCTACCTCGAGCTGCCGGGGCGAGGCTCCGAGGAGGTCCCGGAAGGCTCGCAGGGAGAGGAGTATCTCCTCCGCGGGCACGCGGCGGGTGATAAAGATGATCCTGGACCGGTGATCCCCATCCGGCCACTCGTCCAGGTGGTCCGGCGGGTGGAGGATGTGCTGGACGCCGTTCAAGACCACCGGGCCGTCCTCCCCGACGTCGAGCAGTCCCTTCACGCGCAGCACGTCCTCGCCGCGGGCGTGGAGCAGCATACTGAGCCAGACACCGAAGGCCGCCCAGTCCACGGGACCGTCGAAGGTCAGGGAGGTGGACGAGGTATCCCGGACCTCGTGCCCCGCGGCTCCCGACTCGGGTATGCAGCGAGGCGTCTCTCCCGTGCCGGGGCCGAACAGCTCCGCGGCGTCAAGCTCGCCGGGGGCCACCTGGGAGACCCGGGCCGAAGGGTTCAAGGAGCCGAGCCGGGAGGCCAGGGCGCGGACCGTCTCTGGATCCGCTATGTCCGTCTTGGTAAGGAAGACTCTGTCGGCGGCGGCGACCTGCCGTACGGACTCGGGGTTGTCGTCCAGGTGCAGCTTCCCGTTCACTGCGTCCACCGTGGTAACGACGAGGTCCACGGTGAAGTGGTGCTGCAGGACGGGGTCGGTGAAGACCGTAAAGAGTATGGGTGCCGGGTCGGCGAGGCCGGTGGTCTCTATTACTACCCGGTCGAGGCGCGGTATCTCGCCCTTCTCGTCGAGGTCCAGAAGCTCCAGGAGCGCGCCGACCAGGTCATCTCGCGTGGTGCAGCAGACGCAGCCGTTCTCCAGCAGGACCGTGCGCTCGTCGGTGCGGCGCAGGAGGTGGTGGTCGAGGCCGACCTTCCCGAACTCGTTGACCAGGACCGCCGTGTTGCTCATCGAGGGCCCGGAGAGGACCTTCCCGAGCAGGGTCGTCTTGCCGCTACCGAGGAACCCCGTCACCACGGTTACGGGACGTTTGCTCACCTTTGGTGCGGCCTCTCCGCGGCGGACATCGCCTCCATGAGCGCGGGGTCCAGCGGGTCCGGCGTGCGGCCAGCCATCCTCCCGGCCACGGGCCACAGAGACCCCAGGTCCTGCACCAGCTCCGAGCCGCCCTTACGGTCCCTCAAGACGTACCGGCTGCCGCTCCAGTCGTCGAGCCGCAGCCCGTAGTGCGCGAGGACGCGGTTGGCGAGGCTCGCGCGGAGTATGCGGTCGCGCCGCCGGTCCCGGTGGTAGTCCCCGATCTCGGTCTCCGAGGACCGTGCCCGATCCTCGATGTGACGGTCCGTCCAGTGGGCCTGCGCCACGAACTCTCCGCACAACACGCACATTGGCTCTCTCTGCTCCCTTCAGGCTCGGAGGAGGAGTTAGCTCCTCTCGCTGGGCGGCGGCTGGCGCCGGGTGTAGTCGTCGGAGATCTCCTCGAAGGTCACCCACCGGACGCCGTCATGGGAGTTTATATAATCGATCATGCGCTCGTGCATCAGGAGGACCTGCGGCCGGCCAGAGACGTCCGGGTGGATGGTGAAGGCGAAGACGGCGTAGTCCATCTCCCGGTACACCCAGTCGAACTGGT
>JACCZN010000230.1 GCA_013695915.1 Rubrobacter sp. | reverse complement strand
GTCCCGCTCTCCGCCGAGTCGAGCACGACCTCGTCCACGAGGTTCCGGATCACGGCGAGGCCGAAGCCTCCGTCCCCTCCGGGGCCCTTCGTAAGCTCCTTGACGTTGAAGCCGCCACCGGTGTCCGTGACTGTGACCTCGACCGACCTCGAGAAGGACCTGTAGTCTATCCTGAGGCTCTCCACGGCCGCGTGGAGGATCACGTTCGTTGCGGCCTCGGTCACCGCCAGCTTGAGGTCGTACACGTCCTCCGGCCCGAGACCCGCGAATTTACCCACGCTGGAGACTACCAGCCTGGCGAGCAGCACGTACTCCGGCTGACTCGGTATCTGCAGGGAGACGGTCTCCTTTACCCCGCTCTCTTCCTTGTCCTTCTCTCTCACTATTTTGTCCATCAGGCCTTCTCTGCCTCCAGAGACTCTGCTCCAGCGCCTACACGCAAGTCCACGGCACGGATCAAACTCCCCGGCCGATGGGACTCATGTGTACCCCAGAGGCTCAGGATACTAACTTTTCCAGAAAAGATCGGGGAGCGTGGCGGGTGCCACGCTCCCCGGAGAGGTCCGGTGTGAGGGACCTAGCTCGGCTCTTCTTCGCGGAGCTCCTGCCGGTCCGCGGGCTTCTCGCCGGTGACCTGCTCGTAGACGCGCTCGGCCTCTCTCTCCTCCTCGCGCTTGTCCTGCTTGGAGACCCTCTCCGCCCGGGCGGCGTTGGAGGCGCCGTTCTCCTTGGCGATAAAGGGGCTGAAGAGCTCCACCGGCACCGGCAGGATAATCGTGGAGTTCTGCTGGTTTGCGACCTCGTTGAGCGTCTGGAAGAGCCGGACCTGCAGGGCCTGCGGGGTCTCCAGCCGGTCGGCGGCCTGGCTGAGGCGCCGCGACGCCTCGTACTCACCCTCGGCGGAGATGATCTTGGCGCGCCGCTCGCGCTCGCTCTCGGCCTGCCGGGCCATGGCCCGCTGCATCTGCTGCGGGATCTCCACGTCCTTGACCTCGACGGCGCCGACCTTGATGCCCCAGGGGTCGGTCTGCCCGTCGATGATGCCCTGAAGCTGGGAGTTTATCTGCTCGCGGTTGGAGAGCAACTCGTCGAGCTCCTTCTGCCCGAGCACGCTCCTGAGCGTGGTCTGGCTGATCTGGCTCGTCGCCAGCACGTAGTTCTCGACCTCCACCACGCTGCTGTTCGGGTCTACGACCCGGAAGTAGATCACGGCGTTGACCCTGGCGGGCACGTTGTCCTTGGTTATGACGTCCTGCGGCGGCACGTCCATGGTGACGGTCCGCAGGTCGACCTTGACCATCCGGTCTATGACCGGGATCAGTATGAAGAGCCCCGGTCCCCTGGGACCGCCCTGGATGCGGCCCAGCCGGAAGATGACCCCCCGCTCGTACTCGTTGACGACCTTTACGGCGCTGAACGCCACGGATACCACGACAACGACGATCAGGGCCAGTAGTATTACCGAGATACCGAGTCCCGCCGCCTGTAATAAGCCTAGGCTCAAAACCTAACCTCCTGTCTCTCTGTCTGCCAGACTCCTGAAAGGACCATGTCCTGATAGTATCTAACGCCTCGCCTGCCGGTGGTATGTCCTGCCGCTCGCAGCCCCCCGGCCAACGGTACCCCAACCGGCGGGATCCACGCCTCTCCACCCAACAGCATACTACTAGAGATCATACCATCGGTAACGACTGGCAGAGGGAGGCCGGCGCAGGTCCCGGACCGGCGGCTTCAGGGCCTGAGGCCGCGGAGGGCGAGGAACGCCCGCCAGAAGGCTCGCTTGGCCTCGTCGTCTTCGAGTGCCTCCGCCAGCGAGGGCAGGAGGAGCCCGGAGGTCCCACGGGTCCAGGGGAACCAGGCACCTTCCGGGGCTTCGGAGAAAGGGCTCAGTACTAGCGGGTAACCGAGGCCGTCCACCCTGCGTGCGGCCTCGGGGCCGACGGCTACGAGCGCGGCGGGCTCGCACGAGAGGAGCTCGGCGAGCAGCAGGTCCGCCGGGGAGGCGGTCACGTACGCATCTGGCAGGCCGACGGACTCCAGGCTGCGGCCGAGGGCGTCCAGGAGCGCGGGCCTCGCTTCGTGGAGGACGACGACGATGCCCGAAGCCGGGTCTCCGGGTGGCGCGGGTCCCCGAGGGCCCCTCGCCCGGCGGGCGAGGAGCGAGGCCTCGTGCTCGGTCTTGGCCCGGTACTCCTCACCGGCGCTGCGGGAGGCCTTGCCCGGCGGGGAGCCGCTCATCTCTGCCGGCGCGCCGCCCGCTGCACGTGGACCATGCGCTGGAGGGTGGTAACGAAGGCCCCGGCGGCCACGAGACCGACGCCGAGGGTGAGGAACCCGAAAAGGGACGAGACGCCGAGTATCAGGACCCTCCCGGCCCGCCCGAGGACGCCGACCTCGCACTCGTAGCCTAGGCCCTCGGCGCGGGCGCGGGTGTAGGAGGTCATCAGGGAGAACGAGACGGCGGCCCCGGCGAGAAGGGTCTCGTAGGGCCGGCCCGTGCTCGCGTAGAGAAAGATTATCCCCACGAAGACCGCCGCCTCGGAGAGCCGGTCGAGGGTCGAGTCCAGGAAGGCCCCGAAGGCGCTCGTGAGGTTCGACTCGCGGGCCACATCGCCGTCGAGGGTGTCGAAGAGCCCTCCGAGCAGCACCACGGCCCCGGCGGTCTTTACGTACCCGGCCCCGAAGAGACCGGCGGCGGCGGCGGCGAAGACCCACCCGAGCGTGGTGAGCGCGTCCGGGCTGACCCGCAGGGACACGAGCAGCCGGACCAGGGGCCGCACCGCCCTCCGCAGGGTCTCCGTAACGGGGACCGGTCTCCGACGCTCCTCCGGGGGTACTGTCAAGGCGCTACTCCCCTTCCAGCTTCCGGTCTCCCTCGCCGGAGCCAGCCCCGGCGGCCACGGGCTCCGGGGTCTCCTCCGCGGACCGTAGCGGGGGCTTTCTCCAGCTCTCGAAGACCAGCGTGCCCTTCAGGTAGCGGATGGCCGCGGCGATTATGGCGACGATGGGGACGGCGAAGATAGCCCCGACTATCCCGTAGAGCGCGGTTGCGGCGAGCAGGGCGAAGAGCACCCAGAGCGGGTGGACGCGGACCGCGTCGCCCGTGATCCGGGGCACCAGCACGTTGCCCTCTATCTGCTGGACGACCAGGAAGATACCGGCCACCAGGAGCGCCTGGGTCGGGCTGTCGAGCAGGGCCAGCAGCACCACGGGCACCGCACCCAGGATCGCGCCGAGCACGGGTATCAGCTCCAGGAAGCCGACCCAGAGCCCGATCAGGACGGCGTACTCCCCGATGGTGAAGAACGCTATGGCCCAACCTATGACGCCCATCAGCACGCAGAGGAAGAGCTGGGCCTTCAGGAACCGGAACAGGGTGCTCTCCACGACGTGGAAGAGCTCGACGGTCTGCTCCCGCATCGTCTCCGGTATGAGGCCGAGCGCCGCGCCGGTGATCCTCTCCCGGTCTATCAGGAGGTAGATGGAGATTATGAGCATCAGAAAGAGGTTCAGGACCACGCCGAAGATGCCGAACACGCCGCCGAGCAGCCCCAGGGCGTTGTCTACTATGGCCTGCGGCGGCGGGGCGTTCTCCTGGGCGAACTGGACCACCGTCTGCTGGTCCAGCTCCGCGACCCTCTCGCCCACGTACGGCAGGTCCTGACCCCGCTCCAGCAGGCCCGCCGCGCCCTGCACGATTATCTCGGGCTCCTCTATAAGGGTCTGCGCCTGACGGACCGCCGGCACGATTATCGCGACCAAGGCCGCCAGGACGGCCGCGATCAGGACGACGAAGACCCCGATCACCGCGAGAGAACGGGGGACGCGCCACCTTTCGAGCCACCGCACCACAGGGTTCAGGATGTAGGCCAGGACGGCCGCCAGGAAGAACGTAAGGAGCACTCCCCATATCTGGGGCACGAAAGTGGCGAGCACGAACACGCCGAGCGCGATGAGGATGTACTGGAAATAGGTCGATACGACCAGCTTCTTTGCGGGCATCCTCGTCTTCCGGCAGAGGTCCGTGAGCCACCCTAATATA
>JACCZN010000020.1 GCA_013695915.1 Rubrobacter sp. | reverse complement strand
AGGAGGCGGTCTTCCTCTCCGCCGGGGGCTACCACCACCACATCGGGCTCAACACCTGGGCGGGCCGGGGGGTGCCGCCCGCGCCGCAGAGGTCCGCCGGGCTCTTCCACCTCGCCATCCTCTACCCGGACCGCCGGGAGCTCGCGCGGGCGCTCCGGAAGCTACTGGAGGTAGAGTACCCGCTGGACGGGGCCTCCGACCACGGGGTATCAGAGGCGTTGTACCTGCGCGACCCTGACGGCAACGGCGTAGAGCTCTACGCGGACCGTCCCGAGGAGGAGTGGCCCCGCACACCCGCCGGGGAGCTCGCGATGGTCACGCAACCGCTCGACGTGGAGGGGCTGCTGGCCGCGCTCGACAGAAGCTAGGGCTCTCGTTCAGGGACTTCCGCTCAGGAGGTGCGCTGGCCGAAGAGGGGGAGATGGTCCTCCGGCGTCCAGAGGGAGAAGGCCCCGCTGCCGAGCGCCGCGATGCCCAGAGAGCCGAGCAGTACGGCCAGCGCCGGGGCGGTGACCCCCGCAGCCGCGAGAGCCACGATCATGATGACTATCAGGGGGAGGGCCGCTATCCGGGCCGCCGCGCCCAGCAGGACGGCGAAGAGGCCTGCGACCTCGAAAAGCCCGACCACGGGTACCATCACCGCCGGGGCCGGAACGCCCCAACCGGCGAACGCCTCCACCTGCTCCCCGTAGGCGAAGAACTTGGCGAAGGCCGGTATCGCCAGCGCCACCACCACTATCGCCCGCAGCAGCACGGGCAGGTACTCGTTGATCACGTCCCTCATATTCATAGCCCCGAGTCTACCAGCGCCGCCCCGGAGAGGCCGCCGGAGACGTTCGCTACCCCGTGAGGTGGGCGAGCTTCTCCTGTAAAGCTTCTTCGCTACTTTTCTCCAGCAACGCGAGTATTCGCTGACGGTAGTAGATCGCTTTCCATAGGCTCGCGCTACCCCGCACAGTATGCCGTCGAGAGACCGCGACGGGAGGTAGATGCAGAGCATTGACCGTTTGAGTAACCGTGGTTACTATACGCGCTGTGAGTGACCGGGTTACTCAATGTTTCTTCTGAATGGACGGTTATGGGAATAGGGAGAGAAGACTCGAATATGCAGTGCGGCGGGGGGCAGCGTGGAGGATAGGGTCGAGAAGGTGGGTTTCTGGGAAGCCTTCTGGTTCTGGGTCAAGCTCGGGCTCATAAACTTCGGCGGTCCGGCGGGCCAGCTGGCGATCATGCACCGCGAGCTGGTAGAGAAGAGACGGTGGGTATCGGAGAGGCAGTACCTCAGGAGCCTGAATTTCTGCATGCTCTTGCCGGGTCCCGAGGCGCAGCAGGTGGCTACTTACATAGGATGGAGGCTGCACGGTACCCTGGGCGGGCTGGTGGCGGGAGCCTTCTTCGTCATACCCTCGATCTTCGTACTCATGTTTCTCGCCTACCTGTCGGTCGCCCACTCCGACGTGCCGGCCATCAACGGCCTGCTCTACGGCGTTCAGCCGGTGGTGATCGCCGTGGTGGTGGAGGCGGTGATGCGCATAGGGAGGCGCACCCTCACCCACGTCGCCCTTCTAGGGTTCGCCATAGCTTCCTTTGTCGCGATCTATTTCCTCTCGGTCCCATTCCCCCTGGTGGTAGCGGCTGCGGCGCTCGGCGGTGTGCTCCTCGGGCGCTTCGTCCCCGCCGCCGTCCAACCTGGCGGCCACGGCTCCGGTACGGGCCCCGACGAGGAGGAGACCGATGATCGGGAGAACCCCAACGGCCGCCCCTCTCTCGCACGCAACTTGAGGCTCGTCGGCACCTTCGTGGTGCTGTGGGCGCTTCCGGTGGGGGCGGTCTGGATCTGGCGCGGAGGCGAAGATGTTCTCATTAGAGAGGCGCTCTTCTTTACGGGTGCGGCCTTCGTGACCTTCGGCGGCGCCTACGCGGTCCTGAGCTACATCTCCAACGTTGCGGTCAATACCTATGGCTGGCTGGAGGCCGGACAGATGGTGCAGGGCCTGGCGCTCGCCGAGTCCACCCCGGGACCGCTGATCATGGTTACCCAGTACGTGGGCTTCCTCGGAGCCTACAACGATCCGGGAGCGTTCTCGCCTCTGGTCTATGGTGTCCTCGGGGGCCTTTTGACCACCTACGTGACGTTCTTGCCCTGCTTCATGTTCATCTTCCTGCTCGCCCCCTACATAGAGCTGCTCGCAAACAACGCCAGGCTGCGATCTGCCCTGGTCGGTGTCACCGCGGCCGTGGTCGGGGTGATCGCCAACCTCGCCGTCTTCTTTGCGAGCAGGGTGCTCTTTCCCGAGGAGGATACTGCAGGGTACGTCGTGGGCGTCGTCGATATCTTCGCCGTGGTCCTGGCCGCGCTCTCGTTCTTGGCGTTGCAGAGGTTCAAGGCCCCGATCTACGCTGTGGTACCGGCGGGTGCCGTCATCGGCATGGTCTGGGTCTTGCTCGGAAGGTAGGCTGGTGGAGATGGACGAGTACAGGGTAGAGAGGCCGGCTCCCGGGAACGGGAGCCCGGACAAGCAGAGCTGGGTGATGCTGATCTACCGCATCCCGCGAGAGCCTTCACGACCGAGGGTCGCCGTCTGGCGCAAGCTAAAGACTCTCGGCGCGCTCTATCTGCAGGACGGGGTCGCCGTGCTGCCCGAGGACGCCGTCACTCGCGAGCAGTTCGAGTGGTTACAGCTGCACATAAGAGAGGCTGGAGGAGAGGCGACCGTCTGGGAGACAAAGGCCAACAGCGAGGCGGAGAGCCGTAGCCTGGTGGAGGCCTTCCGCTCCTCGCGGGAAGAGGCCTACGAGAAGATCATCGCCGAGGCCGAGCGCCTGCGGCGCAAGGCCGAGATGGGCGCCGCCGGGACGGTGGCCGAAAGCCTCGTCAAGCTGGAGCGGGAGTTCCGGGCGGAGAGAAAGCGGGATTACTTCCGCTCCCCCTCACGGCAGGAGGCGAACGCGGTGCTGAAGGCAACCCGGCAAGCGTTGAGAGAGTCGGGGACCTACGCCTCAGAGACCGGAGGACAGGAGCCAGAGGCCGGAGGCGAGAAGGAGAGCGGCGGCTAGTGCTCTGGGCTACTCGCAGGGGCTGCCACGTGGACCGGACGGCCTGCGTCTGGCTGGTGCGCCGGTTCGTGGACGGGGATGCCTCCTTCTCGTTCTTCGACGATCCAGCACAGGCCCCGGAGGACGCGGAGCTCTTCGATGTCCTCGGCGCCAGGCTCTCTCATCGCGGGGAGGACTGCTCCTTCGAGACATTCCTCAAGGAGTACGAACTGGCAGACCCTGTCCTGGGGGAGATCGCCGAGATAGTCCACGACGCCGACCTGATGGACGAGAAGTACGGCCGGGCCGAGTCCGAGGGGCTAGACGCGATCGTGCGGGGCATGCAGCTCTCGATGGCCGACGACCACGAGCTCACCCGACATACTGACGCTCTCTTCGACGGGCTCTACGCTTACCTCAAGAGAGAAGTCCTCTGAGGTGGTTGGGGTCAGGGCCGAACGGGAACCCCACGGAATCCGCTAGCAGCATCTAAAGCTCGGAAGAACCCAGACCCCGTGAGCAGGTCTGCTCGTGTTCATGGCCCCGAGTCTGTCAGCGCCGCCCCGGAGGGGCTGCCGGAGACGTTGGCTATCCCGCCGTGCGGGCATAGAATGTGCTCATGGGATTAGAAGGTCTCGGACGGTTGCTTATCGGCGGGGCGGTGATTCTGCTCGTGCTCGGCGGGTTGTTCCTGCTCCTCGGGCGGTTCGGTATGGACCGGCTGCCGGGCGACCTCGTCTTCCGGCGGGAGAACATGACGATCTACCTCCCCATAGGGCTGATGATCCTGATCTCCATCGTGGGCACCATCCTCCTGAACATCTTCCTCCGCCGGTAGGCGGTAAGCGTGCTGACCCGGGACCTCGACTACGACCTGCCCGAAGAGCTGATCGCCCAGCGCCCCGCTGAGCCCCGTGATGCCTCCCGTCTGATGGTCGTGGATGTCGCGAGCGGCTCCATCTCCCACCACGGCTTCCGCGAGCTGCCGGGTTTCCTACTGCCGGACGACCGGCTGGTCCTGAATGAGACTCGGGTCGTGCCCGCCCGCGTGCAGGCCCGCAAGGCGACCGGCGGGGAGGTGGAGCTGCTCTTCCTGCGGGAGACCGGTGAGGGGAACGGGCGCCGGAGAGGCATCTGGGAGGTGCTGGCGCGCCCGGGGCGGCGGCTGCGGCCCGGCCTCGTGCTCTCCGCCGGGGACCGGGAGGTCGAGGTCGTGGAGCGTCTGGACGGCGGGCGGTGGCTGGTCGGGGTGGAGGACGCGCCAGCGCTGATGAGGGAGACGGGGCACCTGCCGCTGCCGCCCGACATACGCCCGACCACCGAGGCCGAAGCGGCCTACCAGACCGTCTACGCCGAGAGGCCGGGATCCGTCGCCGCCCCGACTGCGGGCCTCCACTTCACGGACGGGGTGCTCGAGGCCGTGGAGGCTCGCGGGGTGGGAGTCTCGCGGGTCACGCTGGACGTGGGGATGGGGACCTTCTCCCCCGTGCGCTCGGAGACCGTGGAGGAGCACGGGATCCACGCCGAGCGCTACCGCGTGCCGGAGGCGACGGCCCGCGCGGTGGGGGAGGCGGACCGGGTCGTGGCGGTTGGGACCACCGTGGCGCGCACGCTGGAGAGCTGGGCGGCGACCGGTCTCCGGGAGGGAGAGTCGAGCCTCTTTATATATCCCGGCTACCGGTGGCGGACCGTGGACACGCTCCTCACCAACCTCCACGCGCCCCGCAGCACGCTGCTTGCGATGGTCATGAGCTTCGCCGGTGAGG
The DNA here is from genome assembly GCA_013695915.1 of Rubrobacter sp. Lineage (GTDB taxonomy): Bacteria > Actinomycetota > Rubrobacteria > Rubrobacterales > Rubrobacteraceae > Rubrobacter_A. Next base: position 3,880 of record JACCZN010000020.1, on the reverse strand, counting down.
CCCTGATCCGGACGGCCTACCGCACCGCCGTGGAGGAAAGGTACCGCTTCCACTCCTTCGGCGACGCGATGCTGCTGGTCGGCGGCGGCCGGAGCGTGCGGGGCCCCCGGTAGAGGCCCCGGTCTCCATAAAGGTCGAGGTCCGGGACGGCGAGGCGAGGACCGGCACGCTCTACACTCCCCACGGCGCGGTCGAGACGCCGACCTTCATGCCCGTCGGTACCAAGGGCACCGTGAAAGGCCTGACGCCCGCGGAGGTGCGGGGCGCCGGGGCCGGGGTCGTGCTCGGGAACACGTACCACCTCTACCTGCGGCCGGGCACTGAGCTGGTGCGGGACGCCGGTGGCCTGCACGGCTTCACGGGCTGGAAGGGACCGATGCTCACGGACTCCGGCGGCTACCAGGTCTTCTCCCTCTCCGACACCCGGCGGCTCTCCGAGGAGGGTGTCGAGTTCGCCTCCGTCTACGACGGCTCGCGCCACGTCTTCACGCCGGAGCTCACCACGCGGGCGCAGGAGGACCTCGGGGCGGACATAGCGATGGTCCTCGACGAGTGCCCGCCCGCCGACGCGAGCCGCGAGTACCACGCCGCCTCGCTCCAGAGGACGGCGCGGTGGGCCGAGCGGAGCCGGGAGGCCCACACCCGCCGGGACCAGGCCATGTTCGGCATCGTGCAGGGCGGGCTCTTCCCCGACCTGCGCCGGGAGAGCCTCCGGCTCACCACGGAGCTCGACTTCCCGGGATACGCCGTCGGCGGCCTCTCCATCGGGGAGTCGCGGGCGGAGATGCTGGAGGTCGTCTCCTACACGGCGGCGGCGCTCCCGGCGGAGAAGCCCCGGTACTTCATGGGGATCGGCGACCCGGTGGGTGTCCTGCAGGTGATAGGGCTCGGGGTGGACATGTTCGACTGCGTGCTCCCGACCCGCCTCGCCCGGCACGGGGCGGCGCTCACCCCCGGCGGCCGTTTGAATCTCAAGAACGCCCGCCACCGGAGGGACCTCGGGCCGCTGGACCCCGAGTGCCGCTGCGAGGCCTGCGCGGGCTACAGCCGGGCGTACCTGGCGCACCTCGTGCGGGAGGACGAGCTGCTCGGCCACCGGCTCGTCACGCTCCATAACGTACACTTCATGGGCGAGCTGTGCCGCCGGGCCCGCGAGGAGATACGGGCGGGGAGCTTCCAGGAGTGGTCGGAAGCCTGGGTCTCCCGGTACACTGGCGGGCGGTAAGTCCGGTCCTGGAGGTAGCGGCAGAGCGGGAGAGGACGGGACCGTGAAGGATGCTAGAATCTCCGTGATTTTATGAGCAACCGCCGCAACAGCCTCCTCATCCTCGGCTTCGTGGCCGTCTGCATAGCCGTCGCCGTGTACGTGATCTTCGTGCGGCAGCCGGTAAGCGAGGCGACCCAGCTCGGCCTCGACCTCGAAGGCGGCGTCAGCGTCCAGCTAGAGGGTTACAGGACCGACGGCACCGAGGTCGAGCGCGAGGAGATGGAGCTGGCCTCCGAGGTCATCCGGGAGCGGGTAGACAGCCTCGGGGTCACGGAGCCGGAGATACGGCTCCAGGGTCAGGAGCAGGTCTCCGTAAACATCCCGGGCATCACGGACTCGGACCGGGCCGTGGAGCTCGTCGGCCGCACCGCGCAGCTCGGGTTCTACGAGGTGCTCGACGCGGAGGGCCAGCCCGCCGTGCCCGAGGAGCAGGTGGACGAGGTCCAGGAGGAGATCCGCGCGGACCTCGAAGGCAGCTCCGAGTACGAGGAAGGCTCCAACCAGGTCCTCTTCTCCGAGAGCCCGGCCCGCGAGGGCCAGGGAGTAGACGTCGAGGGCCTCGTGCTCACCGGGGAGCCCCAGATCACGGGCGGCGCGCTGGACCAGGCGTCTCTGGACCGGGATGAGCAGGGCAACCTGCAGGTCCTCATGGAGTTCAACAACCAGGGGGCACAGGAGTTCGGGGACCTCTCCCAGGAGATCTCCGAGAACGCGCTCGCCGCCGGACAGCCGGGGGCTGGGCGGCTTGCCATCGTGCTGGACGAGGACGTGGAGAGCGCGCCGACCGTGGAGCAGCGGATCGACGGCGGCAGCGTGGTCATAAACAACCCGGGGCTGCCGGGCGGGCTGCCGCAGCAAGAGGCCGAGGAGCTCGAGATCGTGCTGCAGACCGGCGCGCTCCCCATAAACATGGAGGTCCTCTCCGTCCAGACCATCGGTCCGACGCTCGGGGCGGCCTCGCTGACCGCCGGCCTTACCGCGGCGGCCGTAGGATTCGGCCTCGTGCTCGGGTTCCTGCTCACGATCTATCGCGTGCTCGGCGTGGTCGCCAGCATAGCCCTCCTTATCTACGCCTTCCTCCTCTGGGGGCTCATCGCCGGGATACCGATCACGATCACGCTCCCCGGCATCGCGGGCATCGCGCTCGCCCTCGGGGTGGCGGCGGACGCGAACATCGTCATCTTCGAGCGCATAAAAGAGGAGGTCCGGCGCGGCAAGACGCCCCGGAGCGCGATACAGGTCGGCTACCAGAAGGGCTTCCGGGCGATCCTCGACGGGAACGTAACGACCCTCATAACAGCCCTCATCCTCTTCGCCCTCTCCACGGGCTCGGTGCGAGGGTTCGCCGTCCTGCTCTCCGTCGGCGTCGTGCTCTCGATGTTCACGGCCGTCCTGGTCACAAGGGCGCTCCTGGGCCTCCTGGCCTCGCGCGGGTTCGTCGACCTCACACCGGGGATGATGGGCGTCTCCGGGAAGGAGCCCGGCGAGGTCGAGCCCGCGGAGGAGAGAGAGCCCGAAGGGGTGCGATAGTGGCGATCCGCCGGATAGCCGAAAAGATAGACTTCGTCGGGGACTACAAGAAGTGGTTCGCCTTCTCGCTGGTACTCATCCTCCTCGGCCTCGGGGCGATGGCGATAGGGAGGCTGGACTTCGGCATAGACTTCCAGGGCGGGTCCCAGTTCACCGTCACCGACATAGAAGGCTCGGCCGGCCCCGACGAGGTGCAGGAGGCTCTACCCGCCAACGTGCAGGGCGAGGCAGTCGTGCAGAGCGTCGGGGCCGGCTACGAGGTCCGCACGCAGCCCCTGGAGCAGGCCGAGAGCGCGGAGGTGCGGGACGTACTCGCCGAGAGCCTCGGCGCGGAGGTGAGCGCCACGACCATCAGCCCGACGTTCGGCGAGCAGGCCCGGGACCAGGCGCTACAGGCCGTCGCCGCGTCGCTCCTGGTCATCGTGCTGTTTATCAGCGTCCGCTTCGAGTTCGCCTTTGCCATGGCGGCGGTGGTCGGGGTGGCGCACGACATCGCGATTGCCGCCGGGATCTACGCCATTGTCGGGCGGGAGGTGAGCCTCGTCACCGTGGTCGCTCTGCTGACGATCCTCGGTTACTCGTTATACGATACGGTGATAATCTTCGACCGCATCCGGGAGAACACGCCGGATACCGGCTACAACCGGCAGCGGTTCGACGCGATGATCAACAAGTCCGTCCGGCAGGTAGTCCGGCGCTCGGTCTACACCTCGATCTCGACGCTCATCCCGATCACGGCGCTCCTGATCTTCGGCGAGTCCACCCTGAGCGACTTCGCCTTCGCCCTGCTCGTCGGGATACTCGCGGGCGCCTACAGCTCGCTGTTCATAGCGCCCCCGATCCTCTCGTTCTACAAGGCGTGGCGCGAGTCCCGGAGACCGGAGGTCACCGAGGAGCCCGAACGGGTCCCGGAGGGCGGGCAGGTCTAGGGCCAATACGGTTTAGTTAAACGTTTGGGTATTTAGTTAGCGAGGGTGGCGAGCACTTGACCCGGGATGGTTCAGTTGTGATCCTTGTAGCCGATGAGCACGACGACTGTATCGGGAGAGCAGGCAGCGGCGGTGGGACCGGCGGTCGTACTCG
>JACCZN010000181.1 GCA_013695915.1 Rubrobacter sp. | reverse complement strand
GGCGGTCGAGCTCTTCAACCGCCGGGACTACGGGGCGGCGTCCCTGATCTTCTCCGACATAGCAGACAGGGTGAGCGGGGTGGCCCGCGGACACTACTACCGGGGGCTGTTGCTCCTCTCCGAAGGCTACGCGGCGTGGGACGTTGCAGACTACGGGGAGGCTCTGGGGAAGCTGCGCGCGGCGCGGGAGGAGCTGGGCGTGGGCTTCGTGGACCGCGGGCTCGCCGACCGGGCGGGCGTGCTGGTGGACCGGGTCTCGAACCACCTGCCGTTCCTGGGCAGGGTGCGGGGCAGGCTCTCCATCGAGAACATCGTGGACATGCTGGAGAACGCCCGGCGGCGCATCGCCGACCAGGGCCGGTACGACGACGGCGTGGCCCGGCTCTACCGCGCGCTGGAGATGTGGCACCAGTGGCGGCTCCAGGAGCAATACTCGATCTCCACGGCGGAGCCGGACTGGTCGAAGGTGAACGAGGTATCGAGGGAGCGTTTCCTGGCGGCGGCGGGCCTCGCGGAGTTGCCGGAGGTCTTGGCGCTGCGGCACGCCCGCCTCCTGGACCGGGCGCTGGAGGGTGAGAGCGCGGGGGACGAGGAGGTGCTGCGGGGCCTCTTGCAGCAGCGGAACCGCTCCATCCTGGCGCACGGGCTGGAGCCCATCGGCGAGAAGACGGCGAGGAGGTTCCTGGAGTACGTGGACGGGATCGTCGAGTCTCCCGAGGCGCGGGCCGGGGCGCGGCACGCCACGCTGAGAGGGCTCTAGGGGGATGGCGCGGGAGGTGCCGAAGGCCGTCGTCTCGGGGTTGAGAGAAGGGTTGGGAGACGACCTGGTGGCTGTCGTGTTGTTCGGCTCCCGGGCGCGAGGGGAAGCGCGCGAGGGTAGCGACTGGGACCTGTTGGTCATAGCCCGTGGTCTGCCGGAGAGGACGTTGGAGCGGTCCTTCCGGCTCAAGAAGATGCTTCCCTCTCTCTATCGTGGGGAGGCGAGCCTGCTGGCGAAGACGCCGGAGGAGTTCATGGCAGGGCTGCCGGACCTGTACCTCGACATCGCCCTTGACGGGGTCATCCTCCACGACACCGATGAGTACCTGGCGAAGCGGCTGGATTCTTTGAGGCGCTTGATCCGGCGGAAAGGACTACACCGCGAGAGAGAAGGCCGCGACCTGAGGTGGCGCTGGGAACAGGCTCCGGGCCCCGATTGGTCGCTGGAGTGGGGGGAGGCCACATAACTGGCCGTGAACAGGCAGCCTACCGGCTCAGGCTGGCTCGGGGATTCCTCGAAGAGGCCCGGCAGGACGCGGGTCTCGAACGCTGGCGTTCGGCCGTAGACGGCGCCCAACTGGCCGTCGAGAACGCGGGTAAAGCCCCGCTAGCCCTGGTCGGAGAGATAGGCCGGACCCACAATCCGGCCACCCAGCTCCGGCGTCTGATCGGGGAAGGGCGGTTCGATGCGGCGTTATCGGAGAGACTGGAGCGTCTGGCGGAGCTTGCCGGGCTTCTCGGACCGGACGTCCACGTCCAGACGGACTACGGAGACGAGGCCGGAGGGCGCACGCCCTGGGAACTCTTCGAGGAGCACGACGCCCGTCAGGCACTCGAGATCGCCGGGGAGGCCGTAGCCCTGGCGGAGGACATCGCCCGGGAGGAGGCGTAGTGGCGCTGGAGCTGCACTGCCACGAGGTGACGGTACGGTTCCTGGAGCGGGCCGTGGTGCCGCCGTACGAGGGCTCCATGATCCGGGGCGCCTTCGGCCGGGCCTTCAAAGAGAGCTGCTGCCCGTTCCCTCATAACGGTACCGGCTGCCCCCTGGGAGATAAGTGTCCCTACGGCTACGTCTTCGAGACCTCGCCGCCGGAGGACGCCCGGGACTTCGCCAAGAACAGCGACGTGCCCCGGCCCTACGTCTTCGAGCCGCCGGTGGAGACGAAGATGGAGTACGCCCCCGGCGAGAGGATGCGCTTCGGCTTCACCGTGGTCGGCCGGGCGGCGGACTACATGCCGTACTTCGTCTACGCTTTCTCCAGGATGGGCGACGAGGGTGTCGGTCGGCTCAAGGCCCGGTACGAGCTGGAGCGGGTCGTGGCGGAGAACCGGCTCTCCGGCGACCGGGAGGAGGTCTTCGACGGGGAGGTCGCGAGGAACCGGCGGCTCCCGGCGCGCTGGGAGGATGCGGAGCGTACGGCGGAGGCTATGGACGGCGGGCGGCTGCGGGTGGAGTTCCTGACGCCGACCTCCGTGAAGTACCGGGGAGAGGTCTCACCCGAAGCCCCGCCGTTCGCCGCGCTGGTGCAGGCGCTCCTGATCCGGCTTCCAATGCTCGCGGCGGTCCACTGTGGAGAGGTCTGGCGGGAGGACTTCCGGGCGCTGGTGGACCGGGCCGGAGAGGTAGAGACGGTGCGGGACCGTACTACCTGGGCCTCCTTCCGCCGCCACTCCTCGTTCAGGCACCGGACGGAGGCGCTGGAGGGTGTGGTGGGGGAGGCCGTCTACGAGGGGCCGCTCGGGGAGTTCCTGCCGCTGCTGTGTATGGGACAACTCTCCCACGCCGGGAAGCGCGCCGTGTTCGGCCTCGGCCGCTACAGGTTGCTCGGCGGGTAGGGTAGCTCCCTACTGCGGGATCTCCAGCACGATCTTGCCCATCCCCCGGCCCTCTTCCATATGCTGTTGGGCGGCGGTGGCTTCCTGCAGGGGATACGTGGCGTTGATAGCGGGTACGAGGCCCCGGCTCTCGTAGAGGTAGAGCATCTCCTCGAACTCCTCTGCCGTGCCCATGGCGGTGCCGAGCACGTCGAGCTGCTTCAGGAAGATCTTTGGCATGACCAGGCTCTCCACCGGTCCACGCGTGGCCCCGAGGGTCACTATGCGGCTGCCGGGCTTCGCCAGCGAGAGCAGGGAGTCGAAGACGCCGCCGCCGATGGAGTCCACGGAGAGGTCTACGCCCCCGGTCATCTCCTTTAGCTCCCTGGCCCAGCCACTAGTAGTGTAGTTGACACCCCCGGCCGCGCCGAGCTCTCTCCGCGCGAACTCGAGCTTCTCGTCGCTGCCGGAGGTCACGAAGACCCGGGCCTCGAGTGCCACGGCGAGCTGCACCAGGAAGGTCGCCACCCCGCCCCCGATGCCCGGCACCAGGACTGTCTCCCCGCCCTCTATCCTGCCGCGGGTCACGAGCGCCCGGTACGCCGTGAGGGCGGCGAGCGGTACGGCGGCGGCCTGGCCGTGGAGGAGGTGGGCGGGCTTGCGGAAGACGTTCTCCGCCGGGACCTTTGCGTACTGGGCGTAGGTGCCGGGCACGGGGACGCCGAGGATGCTGAAGTCGGGGCCCGCAACCCGCGGGTCGTCGCCCCAGTTCAGGGAGGGGTGGATGATCACGCCGCTACCGATCGGCGGCGCTCCCTCGACGAGGCTCTCGACGTCGTCGCCCAGGGCGACGAGCTCCCCGGAGCCGTCGGAGCCGGGGATGGAGGGGAGATCTATCCCCGGGTACTGGCCGCGCGTGATGAACACGTCCCGGCGGTTCAGGGCGGCGGCATGGAGCTTTACGACCGCCTCGCCGGGGCCGGGCTCGGGGTCCGGCCAGTCCTCGTAGCCGAGGCTCTCGGGACCTCCGATCTCGCGGAGAACTATCGCCTTCACGCGGCCCTCCCTCCCGTCGTGGACCTGCCCTGTGCGCTGTGCTTACCGCTGCGGAGCGAAGGCCTGTATGCCCGTGACCTCGCGCCCCACTATGAGGGACTGGACGATGTCCGTGCCCTCGTAGGTGTAGACGACCTCCATGTCCGCGAGGTGCTTGGCGACGAGGTACTCGAGGAGTATGCCGTTGCCGCCCAGTATGTCCCGCGCGTCGGCGCAGACCTGCTTGGCCTTCTTGGCGGTGTTCATCTTCGCCAGGGAGGCTTGGGCAGCGGTCATCTTGCCCTCGTCGAGGATCTGTGCGAGCCGGAAGCACATGAGCTGCATGTTCGTGATCTCGGCCAGCATGTTGGCGAGCTTGTTCTGGATGAGCTGATAGCTCGCCTCGGGGCGGCCGAAGATCTTGCGCTCCTTTGCGTAGGTCAGGGCGGCCTCGTAGCTGGCGACCGCGTGACCGATGCCCTCCCAGGCGACGCCGTACCGGGTGGCGGTCAGGACCTTGGCGGTGTCCTTGAAGCTGTTGGCGTGCTCCAGCTTGTTCTCGGCGGGCACCCGCACGTCCTCCAGCGTCAGCTCGGCCTGCCAGACGGCCCGCTTGCCCATCTTGCCGGTCTGGACCTCGGCGGAGAAGCCCTCCACACCCTCCTCGCCCTTCTCTATGACGAAGCCCTTGACCTCGCCGTCCTCCAGGCTGCGCGCCCAGATGATTATTATGTCAGCGAAGGAGCCGTTGCCGATCCACTTCTTCGTCCCGTTCAGGACCCACTCGTCACCGTCCCGGCGGGCCGTGGTCTCGAGAGCCACGATGTCGGAGCCGTGCTCGGGCTCCGTGAGGCCGAAGCAGCCGATCTTCTCCATCCGGGCCATCGCCGGTAGCCACCGCGCCCGCTGATCCTCGCTGCCGAGTATGTCTATGGTCCCCATCCCGAGCCCGGAATGTACGCCGAAGAAGGTGTTGAGGCTGCCGTCACCCCGCGCGAGCTCCACGCCCACGAGCCCCGTAGCCAGGTTGCTCATCCCGGGACAACCGTGGTCCTTGATGGTGCTGCCCGCGATGTTCAACTCGGCGAACTTCGGGATCATCTCGAACGGGAACTCCGCCCGGTCCCAGTAGTCGTTCATCACGGGGATGACTTCCCGGTCGCAGAAGCCCCGGACCCGGTCCCGGACCTCGCGGTCCTCCTCGGTCAACATCTCGTCCAAGAGGTAGAAGTCCGTACCCAGCGAGGTGTGAACGTCGGCTATCATCTGCTCCTCCTTGTCTCGCCCTCCCGCCGGAACGAACCGGCGCGCGGCACCCTAACGACCCGAACTCTAGCATGGCCCACCCCTCTGCGTCCCGGGACCGGAAACGTCTCCCCGCGGAGCGCGTATCCGAGTGGTAGAGCCCTGCAACGTCGTGCTAGTATAAGGAAACTTGTTAAAAATGACAATGTTCGCTAGGGAAAGGGGTGGACCATGCAGCAGGAGGCTCCCCGGGAAGGGGAAGAGAGGGTCTCCGAGAAGCTGAACAGCCTGATGGAGTCTCTCCACCGCAACCTGGAGTCCCGGTCGGAGAAGGTCGCTCTCGGCCGGAAGGTCGAGGGTTCGTGGCGGGAGGTCTCCTACCGCGAGCTCTACGGGAAGGTGGAGAGCTTTGCGGCGGGGTTGGCGGCGATGGGGGTGGAGAGGGGCTCCCGCGTGGCGCTCATGTCCACCAACCGGCCCGAGTGGCCCGTAGCCGACCTCGCCGTACAAAGCCTCGGCGCGGTGACCGTGCCGGTCTACCCGACGCTGGAGGCCGGGCAGGTGGCGCACATCCTGGACGACTCGGGTGCCGGGGTAGCCGTCGTGGAGAACGAGGAGCTGCGGGACCGGGTCGAGAGCGTGCGGGACCGGGTCTCGGGACTGCGGGATGTGATCTTGATGGACGGCGAGGCGGGTGAGGCGCGGTCGTTCGGCGCGGTGGAGGAGGCGGGCTCCGGGAGCCCCCTCTCGGGCTGGGAGGAAGGCTGGCGGGCCATCGGGCGCGAGGACGTGGCGACCATTATCTACACCTCGGGCACCACGGGGTTGCCGAAGGGGGTAGTGCTGACCCAGGGCAACCTGCTCTCGAACCTGGAGGGCATACAGCGGGTCATGCCGACGGGGCCGGACGATATATTCCTGTCGTTCCTGCCGCTCTCGCACATCTTCGAGCGGACGGCGGGGCAGTACCACGCGCTGGACCTCGGGGCCACGACCTACTACGCCGAGTCCGTAGAGAAGGTCCCGGAGAACCTGCGGGAGGTCCGGCCGACCGTTACCTTGAGCGTGCCCCGGCTCTACGAGAAGATGTACGACCGGGTGCAGGCCCAGATCTCCACGGCCCCCTCCTCGCGGCAGAGGCTCTTCCGGGCGGCCATCGAGGCCGGGAAGAGGAAGTACGAGATAGAGAAGGACGGCGGCACGCCGGGCTTCGGGCTGCGGGCGCAGCTCGCGCTCTACGACCGGCTCGTCTTCAAGAAGGTGCGGCAGGCTGTCGGCGGGCGGCTGCGGTTCTTCGTCTCCGGTGGGGCAAAGCTCAACGGTGAGATCGGCAAGTTCTTCTACGCCGCCGGGATAAAGATACTCGAGGGCTACGGGCTCACCGAGACCTCGCCGGTACTGGCCTGCAACACCCCGGAACGCCCGCGCTTCGGGACCGTAGGGCAGCCGCTGCCGAACGTGGAGATCAGGCTCTCCGACGAGGGCGAGATACAGGCCCGCGGCCCGAACATCATGCGGGGGTACCACAACGACGAGACGGCCACCGCCGAGGCCTTCACGGAGGACGGCTTCTACCGGACCGGGGACGTCGGGCAGTTCGACGAGGCGGGGTACCTCGAGATCACGGACCGCGCAAAGAACATCCTCGTGCTCTCCACCGGGAAGAACGTCGCCCCGCAGCCCCTGGAGACGGCCATCACCGCGGCCCCGCACGTCTCGCAGGCCGTGCTCCTCGGCGACGGTCAGAAGTACGTCTCGGCGCTCGTGGTCCCGGACTACGAGGCCGTGCGGAGGTCCCTCGGGGGGGACGGCGCCCCCGACGAGGAGCTGGCCGCGGACGAGCGCGTCCGCAGCCTCATAGAGCGGGATCTGGACGCCGCGACCGCGGGCTTCGCCGCCTACGAGCGGCCAAAGAGGTTCGCGCTCCTGCCCCGCGAGCTGAGCCAGGAACACGGAGAGCTTACGCCGACCCTCAAGGTCAAGCTGCCGGTTGTTCAGGAGCAATACGGCCAGAGGATAGAGGAGTTGTACGCTGGGGAGTAAGCTGTCGCCAACGGACGCCCAGGATGCGGAGGAGGGAGCGCCGTTTTGCTAGACTCATCCGCACCCGGAGAGGGCAGGCCCGGAGGGTCGAGGGAGAGACAGGGAGGGTTGGATCGAGCACACCACCGTCACGCCGAAGGAGATATTCCTCAGCGAGGTAAAGTCCAAGAGCGTCTTCCCGCTCCTGGTGCTGCACCTCGTCCGCAAGCGCCCCGAGTACGGGAACAGCATCATAAAGGGTGTCAAGGAGATGACCTCCGGCGTCATGAGCGCCTCGCCGAACACCATCTACCCGCTGCTCCGGCGGCTGGAGGAGAAGGGCTACGTGGTCGGGGAGTGGGAGAGCCCCGAGACAAAGAGCCGCCGGTACTACAGCATCACCCCCGCCGGAGAAGAGAAGTACCAGGAGGTGAAGGACCTGTTCGAGGAGCACCTCCTGCGGGTCAAGGAGGCCGTCGAGTCGTTGCAGAAGGAGATCTACGGTTAGCACAGTTGCTAGCTGCCGGATCCGGGGAGAATACTAACTTGGAGGTTCTATGACGCAACATCAGATACGCCGGGTCGCCGTGCTCGGAGCCGGGACCATGGGAGCCGCCATCGCCGCCCACGCGGCGAACTCGGGGCTGGAGGTGGACCTCCTGGACATCGCCCCGGAGGACTCCGACGACAGGAACGCCGTGGTGAAAGCCGGCTTCGACCGGATGAAGAAGGCCCGCCCCGCGGCGCTCATGAGCCAGAGGGTCGCCGAGAAGATACATCTCGGCAACTTCGAGGACGACCTGAAGCGGGTGAGCCGGGCGGACTGGATCGTCGAGGCCATCGTAGAGAAGCTCGAGCCCAAGCGGGAGCTCATGGCCCGCGTCGAGGAGCTCGCGAAGGACGGAGCCGTGGTCTCCTCGAACACCTCCGGCATACCGCTCAACCAGGTCGCCGAGGGGCGCTCCGAAGGCTTCCGGCGACGCTTCCTCGGCACGCACTTCTTCAACCCGCCGCGGTACCTCAAGCTCATGGAGATCATCCCCACCTCCGACACCGACCCCGAGGTCGTCGAGGGGGTGCGGGACTTCGGTGAGCGGGTCCTCGGCAAGGGTGGCGTGATCGCCAAGGACACGCCGAACTTTATCGGGAACCGTATCGGGAGCTTCGCGGGCATGCAGTCAGTGACATACGCTTTCGAGAACGGCTACGGGATAGAGGAGGTAGACGCCATAACCGGGCCCCTGATCGGGCACCCCAAGACCGCCACCTTCCGCCTGAACGACCAGGTCGGCCTGGACATCGCGGTCGGCGTCGCAGAGAACCTGGTCGAAGCCGTCCCCGAGGACGAGTCCCTGGAAGACCTGAAGCCCCACCCCAAGCTCAAGGCGATGCTGGAGGAGAACCTCCTCGGTAACAAGAGCGGGGCGGGCTTCTACAAGCGCGACCGGCGCGGCGGCCAGACCGTCTTCGACGTGCTCGACCTCGATACCTTCGAGCATCACCCGGCCGAAGAGCCCGAGGTCCCGATAGCCAGGGAGGCCCAGGAGCAGGGCGGTCTCGGCGAGCGGCTCCGCTTCCTGATGCAGAAGGCCGAGGACGACCGTCACGCCCGTTACCTCCGGGACACCCTGTTGCCGTACCTGGCCTACTCCTCGCGCCGGGTACCGGAGATCTCCGACACCCTCGAAGACGTGGACCACGCCATGGAGTGGGGCTTCGGCCACCAGACCGGGCCGTTCAGGACCTGGGACCTCCTCGGCGTCGCCGAGACCGTCGAGCAGATGGAGTCCCTGGGCATAGAGGTCGCGCCGTGGGTGAAGGGTATGCTCTCCGCAGGCAACGAGAGCTTCTACAAGACCGAGGGCAACCGGGAGTTGGTCTACAGCCCGGTCAGCGAGAGCTACGAGCCGGTGCGCGAGGACCCGTTGCGGATAGACCTCGACGAGTTGCGCGAGGAGGGCAAGGAGGTCGCCCGCAACGACTCGGCGAGCCTGCTCGACCTCGGCGACGGGGTCCTGTGCTTCGAGATCCACTCCCGCGGCAACTCCATAGACGGCGCCGTCCTGGAGATGGGCAACCGCGCCCTCAAGGAGCTGGAGGACGGCGACTGGGCCGGGCTCGTCATCGGCAACGACGGCAACAACTTCTCCGTCGGGGCGAACCTCGGCGAGGTCGGGCAGGCCGTCCAGATGGGCATGATGAGCCAGGTCGGGATCCGGGTGGAGGCCCTGCAGAACCTCCTCATGGGCTTCCGCTACGCCGCAAAGCCGGTCGTGGCCGCCCCGCGCGGGCAGACGCTTGGCGGCGGGCTGGAGATAGCCCTGCACGCCGACCGGATCGTGGCCGCAGGGGAGACCTACATGGGGCTCGTCGAGGCCGGGGTCGGCCTCATACCGGCGGGCGGCGGCGTAAAGGAGATGCTCCGCCGGGTCGTCTCGCCCGCTATGAGCGCCGCCACCGCGCCGTCCTTGCCCTACGTGCAGAAGGTCTTCGAGCAGATCGCGCTGTCAAAGGTCGCCACGAGCGCCCTCGAAGCCCAGGAGATGGGCTTTATGAGCGACGAGGACCGGGTCGTGATGAACGGGGAGCACCTGATATCGGCCGCCAGGCGCGAGGTCCTCGACCTCTCCGACGGCTACCGGCCGCCGGACCGCGGCAAGAACGTCTACGCCGCCGGAAAGACGGTGCAGGCCGCCCTGGAGGTCGGGGTGCGCACGCTGCAGTGGGGCCGGTACGCCACCGAGCACGACGGCGTCGTCGCCGGTCACCTGGCGAAGGCCATCTCCGGCGGCGGCATCTCGCTGCCCCAGTGGGTGCCGGAGGAATATATACTCAAGCTGGAGCGTGAGGCGTTCCTCGCCCTCCTGGAGAACGGCAAGACCCAGGAGCGCATCGAGGCCATGCTCAAGACCGGCAAACCCCTGCGCAACTAGAGAAGGAGAGACGCAATGAGAGAAGCCGTAATAGTCTCCGGAGCCCGGACCGCGGTCGGGCGGGCGCCGAAGGGGACGCTCCGCTCCAGCCGCCCGGACGACATGGCCGGGGCCGCGATAGCCGAGGCCCTGCGCCGGGCCGAGGGCCTCGACCGGGAGGAGATAGAGGATGTAATCGTCGGGTGCGCCATGCCCGAGGGGACCCAGGGCATGAACGTGGCGCGGCAGGCCTCGCTCCTCGCGGGGCTGCCGGAGACCGTACCCGCCCAGACCGTGAACCGGTTCTGTTCCTCGGGTCTGCAGACCATCGCGCTCGCGGCCGAGCGGATCATGGCCGGCGGCGCCACGACCATCGTCGCGGGCGGCACCGAGCACATGTCCACCACCATCGAGATGCCGAACTTCTCCCCGAACCCGCGCCTGATGGAGCTCAACCCCGCCGTCTACATGGGCATGGGCCTGACCGGAGAGCAGGTCTCCCGCGAGTACGAGGTCTCCCGCGAGGACCAGGACGAGTTCGCCCTGCGCAGCCACACCCTGGCACAGAAGGCCGTGAACGACGGCGTCTTCGACGAGGAGATAGTCCCGCTCGACGTGGAGTACGACTTCGTCGAGGACGGCGGCGAGCTACGGCACGTGGAGACCACCTTCACCCGGGACGAGGGACCCAGGGACACCTCCCTCGAGCAGCTCGCAAAGCTCCCGACCGTCTTCCAGCAGGGCGGCACGGTCACGGCCGGCAACTCCAGCCAGCGCTCCGACGGTGCCGCGGCGGTCGTCGTGATGGAGCGCGAGGAGGCCGAGCGGCGGGGCCTGACCCCGCTCGCCCGCTTCGTCGGGTTCGCTGTGGCGGGCGTGCGCCCCGAGGTGATGGGGATAGGCCCGATCTACGCTATCCCCAAGGCCCTGAAGCTCGCGGGCCTCGAACTCTCCGACATCGACCTCTTCGAGTTCAACGAGGCCTTCGCCGCGCAGGCGCTGGCCGTGATCCGGTCTGTCGGCATGGACTTGGAGAAGACGAACGTCAACGGCGGCGCCATCGCCCTCGGACACCCGATGGGCGCCACGGGCACCAAGCTCACCATCCAGCTCCTGAGCGAGATGAAGCGCCGGGGCTCCCGCTACGGCATGTCCACCATGTGCATCGGCGGCGGCATGGGAGCCGCGGGCATCTTCGAGAACCTCCAGAACTAGCCCCGCACATCTACGCGCGACCGCAACCTGTCGGCGGCGGACCTTGACCGGTCGGCCGCCGCCTCTTCTGCGGGTCTCACGGAGGCGCTGAAAGGAGCTGGCATGACAGAGAAAGAGGTAGAGCCGTGTCCGGGAGCGTAGCCGCCTCACAGCTCGGCGCGCAGCCGGTAGGGGAGGTGGCCGAGGTGGCCGAGGGCGTCTACCAGCTCAAGCTGCCGGTGCCCCTGCCGCTCCGCTTCGTCTCCGTGTACCTCGTCCGGGGCGGCGACGGCTGGACCCTAATAGATGCCGGCTACGACTACCCGCCGACCTACGAGGCCTGGGAGGCCGGCGCGCGGGCGGTGGGCTGCGACCTCACGCGGGACGTGGCCCGGATAGTCGTGACGCACTTTCACCCGGACCATCTCGGGGCCGCCCGCCAGTTGGCCCAGCTCTCGGGAGCCCCGGTCTCCATGCTGGAAGACGAGATACCCCACGCCCGCGGCGTCTGGGAGACCGGTCCCGGCCCTGAGCGGTTCGTGGGCTCCCTGGTCCGGCACGGCATGGACCGGAGCCTCGCGGAGAAGGCCGCCGCCGGGACCCGGGCGAACCTCTCGCTCCCCGAAGAGCTGCACCCCCTGCGCCCCGGAGAAGAGCTGCCCCTCGGTGACGGATCGGCCAGTGTAATCCACGCCCCCGGCCACGCCGACTACCAGCTCGTGCTCCACGACGAGGAGCGGAGCATCCTCTACGCCGCCGACCACGTGCTGCTCAAGATCACGCCGAACATCGGGCTCTGGCCCGAGTCCGTGCCTCACCCGCTAGCCCGCTACCTGGGCTCTCTAGAGACCCTGCGGGACCTCGGCGTGGACCTCGTGCTGCCCGGCCACGGCCCCGTATTCCACGACCTCGACGGCCGGATAGACGAGCTTGCCGCACACCATGCCGAACGCCTAGACGCCATGCACGCCCTTCTCCGCGACGGCCCGAAGACCCCCTACACGGTCTCCACCGAAGTCTTCCGCGGCGACCTCACCCTCTACGAGCAGTGCTTCGCTCTCGCCGAGACCCTCGCCCACCTGGAGCAACTCTCCCTGCAACACCGCGCCGAACGCCTCGAAAACGGCACCGTCACCTACAGCGTAACGTAGAGGCCCGCAAGGATGCCGCAGAGCGGCGCTACTGATAGAGGGGCCGTACGGCCCCCGTGAAGGTGATTGCCCGGTGCTCACCGGTGGGGTGATAGGTGGGGAAAGGGAAAGGAGGATACCGATGAGCACCAGACACATATATTCTTACCGCACATAATAACCGGTGTCAAGCAGGGGATACCATCTGCTTTCTGGAATTCAGAAAGTATACAGTAAAAGGCGGTTCTGCTGGCGGGTGGTCCCGTCGGTGGGGAAGGAGGCCGGGCATCTCATCTGCCCGGTCTCCTTTTCAGACGGTCAGCGGTTCTGCCACTCCGGCTGGCGCTTTTCGAGGAAGGCGCAGATGCCCTCCTGGGCGTCGGCGAAGGAGGCGTTGAAGGACATTACCTCCTTGGTGTAGGCGTAGGCTTGATCCGCGGGCATCTCCCGTTGCTTGTAGAAGGCGCCCTTGCCGAGGCCGACGACGAGGGGGCTTGCGGAGGAGATCCCTTCGGCCAGCGTCCGAGTCTCCTCTTCGAGGGCCTCCGGGGGGACGACCCGGTTCACGAGGCCTTCCCTGCGGGCTTCCTCGGCGGAGATGAAGTCGCCGGTCAGGAGCATCTCCATCGCCTTCTTCTGGCCGACGGCGCGGGAGAGGGCGACCATCGGGGTGGAGCAAAAGAGCCCTATCTTGACGCCGGGCGTGGCGAAGCGGGCCTCCTCGGAGGCCACGACGAGGTCGCAGGTCGCGGCGAGCTGGCAGCCGGCGGCGGTCGCTATGCCGTGGACCTGGGCTATGACCGGCTGGGGGATGGATCCTATGGTCTCCATGAGCTCCGTGCAGACGTCGAAGAGGTCGCGGTAGAAGGCCGGGTCCCGGCCGACCATCTCGGAGAGGTCGTGGCCGGAACAGAAGGCCTTGCCCGCGCCCCGCAGCACCACCACGGAGGCCTCGCTCTTCTCGCCGATGGACTCGATAGCCTGTATCAGCTCCTGCATGTGCGCCCGGGAGAGCGCGTTGCGCCGCTCGGGGCGGTTCATCGTGACGTAGGCGACGGGTCCGTCCTCCTCGATCAGGACGTGCTCGTAGGTTCGTTCGTTAGCCTCTAGCATGGTCTCCTCCTTGGGTTCTCTCTTCTCGCACCTCATCCAGAGTTACGTTTCCACCATACCATCCTCTCCGGGCCGGGCCACTATCCGCGAGCCCTCGCCCTGGCGGATGGAGAGCCCCCGCCCGAGATGCGCGGCGAGCCGGACGGCGTAGGACCCGCTCGTTTGTAGTGTTCGCCACGGTTTCTAATTGACCTTCCGGTCGCGGCCCTCCCAGTCCCGGTCGCGCAGGACGAACTTCTGGACCTTGCCGGTCGAGGTCTTGGGGAGGTCTCCGAACTCAACGGCGGCCGGGGCCTTGAAGCGGGCGATGTGCTCCTTGCAGAAGTCTATGATCTCCTGTTCGGTGGTCTCGCCGTCCTCCTTGAGGGTCACGTAGGCCTTCGGGCGCTCGCCCCACCTCTCGTCCGGGATGGCGACGACGGCGGACTCCATCACGGAGGGGTGCTTCGCTATGGTCTGCTCGATCTCGATGGTCGAGATGTTCTCGCCGCCGGAGATGATCACGTCTTTCGAGCGGTCCCGGATCTCAATGTACCCGTCCGGGTGCCAGACGGCGACGTCGCCGGAGTGGTACCAGCCGCCCTCGAACGCCTCGGCGGTCTCCTCCGGCTGGCCGAGGTAGCCCTTCATCACCATGTTGCCGTGCATCACGATCTCGCCCATCGTCTCCCCGTCGCGGGGCACGTCGTTCATCTCTCCGTCCACGACTCGCACGAGGTCCGAGGTGACGTAGCCCTGGCCCTGGCGGGAGAGGAGCCGGGAGTGCTCCTCGGGCGGAAGCTCCTCCCATTCCCGCTGCGGGGCGCTCGTGGTTATGGGACCGTAGGTCTCCGTGAGACCGTAGATGTGC
>JACCZN010000159.1 GCA_013695915.1 Rubrobacter sp. | reverse complement strand
TGGACCGGGGACAACTCCTCCTGGTGGGAGCACCTGTGGATGAGCATGCCCCAGCTACAGAACCTGGGCCTCTCGGGCATCGCCTGGTCCGGCGTGGACATCGGGGGCTTCTTCGGCGACTGTGAGGGCGAGCTACTGACCCGCTGGTACGAGTTTGGCATCTTCCAGCCCTTCTGCCGCAACCACACCGCAAAGGGCACCCGCAGCCAGGAGCCGTGGGCCTTCGGCGAGCGGTACGAGGCCACGATCCGCAGGATGTTGCAGCTCCGGCAGCGCCTCCTGCCATACCTCTACGACCTCTTCGAGGAGTGCCATAGGACCGGCGCGCCGATACTAAAGCCGCTCCTCTTCGAGCACCCGGAGGATACGAGCACCTACACCGCCGACGACGAGTTCCTGTTCGGCGACGCCCTGCTCGTGGCCCCCATAACCCGGCCCGGCATCGAGCACCGCCACGTCTACCTCCCCGAGGGCGAGTGGCTCCACTACTGGAGCGGCGAGCGCACCAGCGGTCCGGCCCACATCCTGGCCCACGCGCCGCTCGGGGAGCCCCCCATCTACCTGAAAGCCAACTCCCCCGTACCGATGGGTCCCGAGATGAACCACACGGAGGAGAAGCCCGTGGACCCCCTGACCTTCCTCCTCTACCCGGCGGAGGGTAGCGGCGAGTACTCCTTCTATGAGGACGCGGGCGACGGCTACGGGTACCTCGACGGCGAGTACGCCCGCCGCACCATCACGTGCGAGCGTTCCGGGGGCCGTGTCACCGTCCGGCTCGGAGAGCGGGAAGGCTCCTTCGTACCCGACCGCCGAGACGTCGCCCTGGAGATCCGTGGCCTCGACGCCCGGCCGGAGAGCGTTACGGTGGGAGGTACGGAGACGGGCTCCGGGTATGCAGAGGAGACCGGGACCCTGACCGTCCCGCTGGAGGAAGTCCCGCAGGAGACCGTGGTAGAGATAGAGCTCTAGCGTATCCCGCAACGCCCGGCGATAGCGGATGACCGGCGGAGGCCTCCGGCGTGAAGGGGAGCCTGCGCCGGGTCTCCCTGCGGGCCGGAGCGCTGGCCGTGCTGCTGGCGCTGGCCTACCTGGCGATCGGGTACGTGGTGGCCGCCCAGCTAACGGCCCCCGACACGGTGGCGCCGGAGAGGACCCCCGCGGAGGTGGGCCTCGATTTCCGGGAGGTAGACCTCCGGAGCACGGACGGGGTGGACCTCGCGGGCTGGTGGGTGCCCGAGGAGGACTCCTCGCGGGCCGTGGTCCTGGTCCACGGGTGGGGCGGGGACAAATCCAACGACCCCGTCGTGGAGACCGCCCCCGTGTACGCCGGGGCAGAGTACAACGTCCTGATGCTCGACCTGCGAGGACACGGCGTCTCGGAGAGCGACCGACGCACCCTCGGCTACAGGGAGGTGCGTGACGTGCGGGGAGCCCTCTCCTGGCTCGGGGAGCGGGGCTTCGGGGCGAAGGACGTTACGCTCCACGGGTTCTCGATGGGCGCGGCGACGGTCGTGAGGAGCGCGCCCGGCTCGGGGGTGGCGGCCGTCGTGGCAGACTCAGGATACGCGGACCTACCGCTCCTCTTGCGGGAGGAGTTGCCGGAGACGAGCGGTCTCCCCGGCATCTTCAACCCCGGCATCTTTCTCGCGGCGTACCTTTTCCTGGACTTCGACGTGTGGGACGTGAGACCGGAGGAAGAGGCGTCACGGCTCTCCGGTGAAGGGGTGCCGCTCTTCGTGATCCACTCGCGCGACGACGAAGTGGTACCGTTCGAAAACTCCGGTATGTTCCTGGGTGCCTACCCCGGAGCCGTGCTGTGGGAGCTGGAGGACGCCGGGCACATCGGGGCCTACAAGGAGCCGGACTACGAGGAGCGGCTGCTGGAGTTCTTGGAGGCCACGGAGCGGAGGGATGCCGCCCAAACGGCGTCCTAGAGGCCGAGCCCGGACCTCATCTGCGGGTCCCTGAAGTCGGCCGCCACGACCGAGGCCCCGGCGCTCATGAGCTTCTCCGGGTCGTGGGTGGAGGCGATGCCGACCGTGAAGAGGCCGGCGCCCACCGCCGAGCGGATACCGGACGGCGAGTCCTCGAAGGCCACCGCCCTCTCCGGCCCGACACCCAGCCGCTCGAGGGCGGTAACGTAGATCAGGGGGTCCGGTTTCCCGAAAGCCACCTCTTCGGCGAGCACCTCGAGGTCGAAGAAGCCTTCGAGGCCGAGCGTCCGCAGCATGAACGCGGCGTTCTCCCGCGGGGCGTTGGTCACGAGGGCCATCCGGAGGCCCCGTCCGCGGGCCTTCTCCAGCACCTCCACGAGGCCCGGCAGGGGCAGGACCTCTCCCGCCTGCTCCCGGAACGCCACCTCCTTGGAATGCACGACGGTCCGGGCTTCGGCCTCCGGCAGGTGAGGCAGTAGCTCGGCGGCGATCTCGTCGTCCAGGCGGCCACTGATCCGGTCCCGGTAGAACTCGGCGTCTACCTCTACGCCGTGGGGCTCCAGCACGGCGGCCCAGGCCGGGAAGTGCAGGGAGTCCGTCTCGGCGAGCGTGCCGTCGAGGTCGAAGAGCAGGGCTTTCAGGGTTTCATCTCCGTTCCGGGCCGGGCGGGCCACGCTAGAAGGCATAGTAGAGGGCCGCGTTGAGGGGCCGGGCCAGTATCAGGAGGCATCCGATGTACAGGAGGATAAAGAGGTGCCCGCGCTCCCGGCCCTTGCGCAGCGGGCTGGTCTTGTACTCCCCGAGCGCGAAGAGCAGTGACAGGGCGCAGAGGCCCCAGACCCAGTACATGACGAGGTACCGGGTAGCGTCGCCGTAGTACGGGTCGTAGACGGACCACGCGAAGGCCCCGGTGACGAAGAGCGCGAGCGAGACGGAGACCATGAAGAACACCTTGTTCTGCCGCCGCCGGCGCCCCCAGCAGAGCCAGTCCCGCACGACACCCGCAGACCCTTGTGCAATGCTACGCGCCATAGGAGGGATGTTAGCAGAACACCCGCTGCCGGCGAGTGAGCTGCTTCTCAGGAGACAGGTACACGAGGAGTAGAATACCCCTCATGCGCCGATTGCTCGTGCTCACCTGCGCCATAGTGCTCGTAGATACCATCTTCTACGCGGCGCTGGTGCCGCTCATCCCCTACTACACGGAGGAGTTCGGGCTCTCCAAGGGCATGGTCGGCGTGGTCAACGGGGCGTTCGGGGCCGGTATCCTGCTGGGGGCGCCGCCGGGAGCGTACCTCGCGTTCCGCGTGGGCGTGAAGCGTACCGCCGTCGCCGGGCTACTGCTCCTCTCCGTAACGAGCTTCCTCTTCGGCTTCGCGGGCGGCGCGGGCACCCTGACCCTGCTGCGGCTCGGAGAGGGGTTCGGGAGCGCGTTCTCCTGGATAGCAGCCTTTACCTGGCTCGTCTCCAGAGCACCGGAGGAGAAACGCGGGCAGATGATCGGGACGCTCATAAGCGCCGCCGTGGTGGGAGCCCTGCTCGGCCCAGTCCTCGGCAGCGCGGCGGCGGGCTTCGGCATCGTGCCCGCCTTCTCCGCCGTCGCCGCCCTCGGTGCCGGGACGGCGGTCTGGGCCGCTCTGGAACCCCCGCCCGCGAACACGGAGACCGGGTTCTCCCTGCGCTCTCTCAGGGCGCTCCTCTCTCCCCGACCGGCGACGGGGTTCGTGCTCATAGCCCTGGCACCGCTCCTCTTCAGCGTGCTCGTGGTGCTGGCGCCCCTGGAGTTCAGCGCCCTGGGCTGGGGTGCGACCGCCATCGGGGCCGTCTTTCTAGTGGGGGCCGCCTTCGAGGCTGCCGTGCACCCCCCGCTCGGCCGCCTCTCGGACCGGGTCGGCTACCGGCTACCGGTCTCGGTGGGGCTCGTCGTCTCGATCCTGCTGCTCCTCGTGCTACCCGTGGCCGGGAACCCGTGGGTCCTCGGCACGCTGGTGGTGCTCGCCGCCGGGGCCTTCAACTTCTCCCTCACGCCCGGCACGGCGCTCTTTACCAAGAGCTCCGAGGGCGCCGGTATCGGGCGGGCCCTCGGCTTCGGCGTCACGAACGTCGCCTGGGCCGGGGGCTTCGCGGCGGGAGCCCCGCTCGGCGGCTTCCTCGCTGACCTCGGCGGCAACGCGCTCTCCTACCTGACGCTGGCAGCCGTCTGCGTCGTGATGCTCCTCGTGCTGCGGCGGGTGGTCTGAGGTTGCAAGCGCCAGCCTCTCAAGGAGAGACCATATCCGGGCTCCGTCCCACGGGCTCTGCGCTCTACCGGATCAACTCTACCCGGGTCCCCAACTCCAGGTCTCCCCAGGCGCGGTCGGCGGTCAGCGCCGGTAGGTCCAGCGAAGAGGCCAGCGCAAGGCAGGCCCGGTCGGCGAGCGAGAGCCCGGCGCTCCGGGTGGCGGGTCGGAGCCGCGCGATCTCTACAGCTTGCGCCTCGTCGAGAGGGTGTAAGGACAGCCCTTCACCGAGCACGCCGCTGTTTACAAGATCTTCTGCCGTAACTTCGGATTCCTTACCTTCTTCGGCGAGCTTAGCGAGGACCTCTGCCCAGTTAACGGTGCTCATAACAGCCTCGCGGCCGAGCGCCCGCTCGACCACGTCCGCGCCAGGCTCGTCCTTTAACAGAGCGAGCAATGCAGAAGCATCCAGCACTGCGCTCACCCGACATCTTCCCGGCGCGCCTCCTCGCGGCGCTCCTCGATAAGCTCGTCGACCAGGCTCCTGCCGGGAGCCAGATGCGCGTACATGCCGCGCAAACTACGTACCGCTTCCCGCAGAGAGGTCATCCTCACGCTGCCGTCCGGCTGTACGGTCATCACCAGCCGGTCTCCGTCCCTCAAACCAAGCCTCTCGCGGAGCGCAGAGGGCAAGACGACCCGCCCCCGCGCCCCGACGGTTGCCGAGTAGCTCTCTAACCGGGTCTCGTCTTCCGCGTGGGCCATATTAGCAGTGTACCACTAAAGTGTTTCGGCCCACGTTACCGGCTGCTAACTCCGGCTATGTCACCTCGCAGAGGAAGAGGGGCGGGAGGTGCGGGTAGGTGATGCTCGGGCTCGGGCCTACGGTGTCCTTTGCCATCTCCAGGGCATCGGCGATGGAGTCGGCCCTTTTGTAGCCCATGCGGGCAGTGGTCTCGGGGTCGCCGCCGACGAAGATCACACCTCCCAGGTAGTCCAGGGCGTGGGCGCCCCAGTACCACATGTAGAAAGGGTGGACGCCGTGGTAGGCGTAGGAGCTGCGGTAGAGGGTCCGGTACCATGGGTCGTGGGCGTACCGCTCCTCGAAGCGGTGGGCCATCTCGTGCGGGTCGGTGGTCTCCGGCAGCACCTGCTCGAAGAAGTCTATGTAGGAGGGATGGTGGAGCTTGTGCCAGTCGTTCGGGACGGGGTGGGTGGCGATGAGGACGCCGCCCTCGCGCACCACGGGCTTGCCGCGGTAGAGGTTGAACTGGTAGCCGAGGAGCATGCAGTGGACGAGTATAGGGTTCATTATGGAGTTGACGTTGTAAGGGCCGAGGTACGGTACGCCCATGACCATCACGTCCGACTGGCCCTCTATCGGGACTAGCTGCTGGCGGTAGACGTGCTCGAGGGTCTCCCGATGGACGGGGTCGGTGGAGCCGGCCTGGATGCTGGTCATCTTGTGGGGTGCGGCGATGGTCTGCAGCAGTGCGCGGGAAACGGAGCGCGGGACCACGTCGCTCATCTTCTTGTTCAGGCGGAAGCTCGCCTTGGCCGAGGTGCTCCAGTCCTCCTCGGGCTTTGCCATGAAGTCGAAGACCTTGGGGAAGGTGTCGTTGTTCAGGGTGGTCTCTATGTGGAAGACCTTGACGTTCTCGTCGAAGACCCGGCCCATCCTGTTCAGGGAGCCGTGGATGGCGGAGTTCGGCGGGTCCATGAGGGAGCGGGTGTTCTGGAGGGTGTGCGGGTTGTGGTTGTGGCGGATGGAGCGGTACGGGGAGATACCAGTGTGGACGGACTTGTGGCCGCCGTCCATCGCCACGAAGTTTATGTTCACGTAGACGAGCAGGTCGCTCTCGGCGGCGCGGCGGCTGACCACGACCTCCTCGCCAGGCTCGGTCTTGCCGACGGCGACGTTGTTCTCCTCGTCCTCGGCGTCGTAGTTGTAGAGCCGGTCGGGGTAGAAGCGATCCACGACCTTCTTCCCGAGCTGCCAGCTCAACTCTGCCTTTGTCATCCGGCGGTGCAGCCCGAGGGCCGCGATGATGTTTATGTCCTCGACGCCCCTGGCGGCGGCCTTCTCCAGCACCTTCTCTATGACCATCTGTCGGATGTCGGGCTTCTGCATCGGGGGCAGGGGTATGGAGAGGTCGTCAAAGGCGATGGTCAGCTTCATGCCGGGGAAGAGCAGCTCGTGCAGGGGCTTCATCTCCATCGGCTCCAGGAGCGCCCGCTCGATGGCGGCGTAGGGGTCCGCGAGGGGCTCCAGAGGCCCGTGCGGGTAGACGACGCGGGTACCCTCCGGGAGCTTCTCGTAGTGGAACTGGTCCCCGGCGTTGAACATCATCGGGGGGCTCGCGCTGTCTAAAATGGTAGTGAAGCCCGGACGGCTCATCTCTCCTCCATCTGCTCTCTCGGCCTGATCTCTACGATACCGCCGCTCCGTTCCGGGGGTCTGCCCCCGGCATTGCGGACCTACAGGAGCATAGCAGCCCCGGCCGCAGTGTTTCCCGGAGGCATGCCGGAGCCTAGCTCCCTCCAGACGCCGGACCTTCCAGACGGAGGGTGGGGTCCTCCTCCGCGCCCGCCAGGCGCTTCTCGAGCTTCGTCCTCCAGGAACCGGCTAGCAGCTCCCCCATCGCGAGAAGCGCCCGGATGCCCTCCCTGTCGTGGCGGTCGTGGTGCATCACCCGGTTCGCCCCGGTCACGCTGACGGCGCCGGCGGGACGCTCGACGAGCGAGACCTCATCCCCGGCCCGCACCTCCCCGGGCTCCAGGCAGCGGAGGTAGAAGCCGGTCCGGCCCTGCTCCTGCACCCACGCCGCCATCTCCGGGACCCCGTGCCGGGCGGCGAGCTTGTAGCACGGCTGGCGGGGCTGGCTGACCTGCAAAAGGCTCGACCCCACCCAGTATACGTCCCCTATACAGACCTCCGTCTCGGAGAGCCCCTGCGTGCTGAAGTTCTCCCCGAAGGAACCAGGCTCCAGGCTCTTCCCAAGCCGCTCCGTCCAGTACGGATAGTGCTCCAGCGGGTAGACGCAGACGGCCTTCTCCGGCCCGCCGTGGTTGTCGAGGTCGGCCTGCGCGTCGCCCTGGAGGCCAGTCTCTCCCAGCCACCGGGGACCGGAGACGGGCGGCTTCACGATGCCGCTCTGTACGGTCCTGCCCCGGTACGCCAGAGGGCGCGGCTCGCCGACGTTTAGCGAGACCAGCCGGAGGCTCCGGGTGTTACCCGCGGAGGTCAAAGGCGACCTTTACGTTCCCGGCCCGTCCGGCGCTGCGGGCGGCGGAGATGGCCTGCCGGTACTCGCCGAGCGGGAAGCGGGGACCGACGAGCGTCTCGAGCTTTAACGAGGGTGCCACGCGGAGCGCCAACTCGAAGCTCTTCGTGCGTTCGCCGCCGTACTCCTCGAAGCCGTAGGCGTAGACGCCGGAGAGCGAGACCTCCCCGTGCCACAGGGGCGTGAGGTCGAGCGCGCTGCGTGCCCCCGGCATCCCGACCAGGGAGACCTCGCCAGCCGGGCGCGTGAGCCGGACGGAGTCCTCGATGGTCCCCGGGGAGCCGATGCACTCGAAGGTCCGGTCCGCGCCGCCGAGCACGACGGGCTTGCCGAGCTCGGGGTCGAACCTCCTGGCCCCGAGCAACGTCGGCAGCCGGTCGTAGACCTCCCGCGGGTGGACGGTCTTGTCCGCCCCGAGGCGCAGGGCCTCGGCCTGCTGGCGCTCGTGCTTGGCGACAGAGACTATGCGCCCGGCGCGCGTGAGGTGCCGCAGCGCCGCCACGACAAAGAGCCCGACGCTCCCCGCCCCGACGACGAGCACCGTCTCCTCCGGCCCCGGGTCGGCGGCGAGCGCGGCGTGGACCGCGCAGGCCAGGGGCTCGACTACCACGGCGGCCTCGTCCGGGAGGTCCTCCGGCACCCGGTGGAGCTGAGAGGGGTGGGCGACGAGCGTGCCCTCGGACCAACCGCCGCCCGTGTCGCGGCAGAACCCGGTCTGGATGCCAGGGCTCACGTCCCCCTCCGCGACGTTCAGACACAGGGCGTAGCGTCCGGCGGCGCACATGGGGCACGGCGAGTCTATACCGCGGGCCTCGCAGCCGAGCGTCGGCTCCAGCACCACCCGCTCCCCGGCGCTGAAGCCGCTGTTGGCCTCGGCGACCTCCCCAACTACCTCGTGGCCGAGGACGAAGGGCGGGGAGGTCACCGGCGAGAAGTACGGCGAGGCCTCCGCGGAGAGGGTGGAGAGGTCCGACCCGCAGATGCCGGAGAGGCGCGGCTTTACGCGCACCCAGTCCTGGGCGGGGAGCGCGGGCTCCGGCACGTCCTCCAGCCGCAGGGGGGAGAGCGGGCCGGTATCGAGGTCTTTTATGCGTTTGGAGGCCGCGCGCATCAGGAGGTAGCGCGGGACGGACTTGCTGTAGCGGAGAGCCTGGATCCTAGTCTTCTTCCCCGACCCCCGCGGTCCTCCAGCGCCGGACCTCCCAGCCGTTGCCCTTTGCCGCGGAGGCGAGCCTGCGGTCGGGGTTCACGGCGACGGGCCGGCCGACGGCCTCAAGCATCGGCAGGTCCGAGATGGAGTCCGCGTAGGCGTAGGAGCGGGAGAGGTCGAGGCCGCGCTTACGGGCGAACGAGGCGAGCATCCGGGCCCGCGCGTCCCCGGCGACGGGGGGGCCGGAGATCTCACCCGTATACACCCCGTTCTTCTCCTCCAGGTGCGCGCAGACCACGTCGTCGGCCAGGTCCTCCAGCGGCGCCAGCACGAAGTCCAGAGCGCCCGAGAGCAGCACGACCCGGTGACCGGCCCTCCGGTGCTCCAGGAGCCGTTCGAGGGCGTCGGGGTACATCCGCCCGAGCATGTACCCGGAGAAGCTCTCCAGGCCGAGCTCCCGGGCGCGGGAGGGGGTCCAGCCGGCGTAGTTCTTGTAGAAGGCGCGGTTGAAGTG
>JACCZN010000155.1 GCA_013695915.1 Rubrobacter sp. | reverse complement strand
CTCTTCTACTGGGCGTGGTGGATCTCCTGGGCCCCGTTCGTCGGCTCGTTTATCGCCCGCATCTCCCGCGGGCGCACGATCCGGGAGTTCGTCGTGGGCGTGCTGCTGGTTCCGACGGTGCTGAGCTTTCTCTGGTTCTCCGTGCTCGGCGGGGCCGCGCTGGACCTGGCGCTCTTCGGTGAGACGCAGGACGTGGTAACGGCGGTGGAGGAGGACGTGGCGGCGGGGCTCTTCGCTACCCTCGGCGCCTTCCCGCTCGGGTTCGTGATGTCCGTCCTGGCGCTCTTCCTCATAAGCACCTTCTTCATCACCTCGGCGGACTCGGCGTCCTTCGTGCTCGGCAGCCTCTCCTCCAAGGGCACCCCGAGGCCCCGGGCTGTGGTCAAGCTCACCTGGGGCGCCCTCGCGGCCTCGGTCGCCTCCGTGCTCCTCCTCTCCGGCGGGCTAGAGGCCATGCAGCGGGCCGCCATCCTGGCAGCCGTACCGTTCACCGTGATCATGGTCGGCCTCTGCGTCTCACTCTACAAGTCTCTCGCCGAAGAGCCGAAGGCCTCCGCTCCCCAGCAGCAGTCCCCCGGAGAGACCACCGGCCGCTAGCGGGGCCGCGGCGCAACGCCGGCGCAGGGTCTTCATGCGTTGGACAGAGCGGTACACGACGACCGCCCAGAGAAGGACCACGAGCCAGCGCAGACGCGCCAGGAGCAGGCCGAGGTAAGACTCGTCCGGCGCACCGCCCGGGAGTTTACAACGTTGACCACCGGTAGGGCGTCTCGTATACTCTTCTGGCTACTTCGTCGGAGTGGCGGAATTGGTAGACGCGCTAGGTTGAGGGCCTAGTCCCCGATAAGGGGGTGGGGGTTCGAGTCCCCCCTCCGACACCCGCTACACCCCGTCCACCCTATCCCACGGAACGGTGGCTCTATGACCCCGCAGAACGACGAGCTTACAGACCAGCAGCGAGAGTACTGGCGGGAGTTGCTGCAGTCCATCCGCCTTACGGGCTTCTTTGGCTCCGTTATCATGCTCGTCATCTGGGTGGTGCTCGGCGGCTCCGCGAGCCTCGCCGTGCTACTACCCGCCGGCTTCGGCGCGTTCGCCCTCGCCGCCTTTGCGGCGGTCCGCAGCGAACGCCGCCTGGAGGACGGCTCCTCATCCCCCCACAGCGTGAGAAGCCCCGCCTCTCTCGCTATCGGAAGCGGCGTCTTCGCCGTGGCAAGCTTCTCCGCGGTCGCCCTCGCCAACATCCTGTACTAGCGGTTCCGGCAGGCGCGCCGGGGCCCTCTTCGCTTGAGCGCCCGGGGTGCAGGCCGTTGCGTGCGGGGCCGGAGAGCGAGACTATGTAACCAATTACACGCTCAGATGAGCGAGGGAGTATATACTACGTTCTAGGAGTCGCCTGTTCTCCCCATCCTCCCCGGGCGACTCCTACTCTTTTCCGCGGCCCGCGAGGGCTTTAGAGGTGCGGCCCGCGAGGGCTTTAGAGGTAGATCAGGACTACCGTGCTCAGGGCGAAGAGCCCGACCACTATGAGCGTGAGCCTGGTGAGGTTCTTCTCCATTACGGTGGTACCGGAGAAGGTGCCGCCCATGCCGCCGCCGAGCGAGGACGAGAGGCCCCCGCCCTTGCCGGAGTGTAGGAGTATGAGCCCCACCAGGGATATGCAGAACGCCGTGTGCAAGAAAGCCAGTACGTAAGTCATGCCCGCAACTCTACCATAGCTCCGCGCGCGGTCATAGGGTCCGGAGCCGGTCTCTCCCCGGGTTCCCGGTGGCGGGCTCGTGATCGCGGACGCCACCCGGGCCGGGCAGCGGTAGGGATTACCGTTCCTCCGCCGGGCGAGGAGAGCTAGCCGGTGTCTTTGCGGGTGCCCGCGACTAGCTCCATAAACGAGGCGGCCTCGAGGCTCGCGCCGCCGACGAGGCCGCCGTCAACGTCGTCCCGGGCCATGGTCTCGCCCACGTTCTCCGGCTTTACCGAGCCCCCGTAGAGGATGCGCACCCGGTCCGCGAACTCCTCGCCCCTGAGCTCGCCGAGGAGGTCCCGGATCTTGCGGGCCGCGTCCTGGGCGTCATCGGGGGTGGCGGTGTCGCCGGTGCCTATCGCCCAGATCGGCTCGTAGGCGAAGACGAGCCTGTCCGCCAGGTCTCCGGAGGATGCGTTCTCGCCGAGCCCTTCCACCACGGCCCGGACCTGCTTCGAGACCTTGTCCCACATGCCGCCCGAGTCCCGCTCCTCCTTGGTCTCACCCACGCAGACCACGGGCAGGAGCCCGGCGGAGAGAGCGCGGTCCGTCTTGCGGGCGACCAGCGTGTCCGTCTCGCCGAAGATCTCCCGCCGCTCGGAGTGTCCGGTTATTACGGCCTGGACCCCGAGGTCGAGGAGCATCGGCACCGAGACCTCCCCGGTGAACGCCCCGGAGTCCTCATAGTAGAAGTTCTGCGCCCCGGCCAGCACGCGGGAGTCCCCGGTCATCCTGCCTACCGCCCCGAGGGCGGTGAACGGCGCGAAGACCGCCACGTCTACCTCGCCCTCCCCGGAGTCGGCATCTACCCGGGGCACGAGCGCGGCCATGTACTCCTCGGCCTCCCGGACCGTCTTGTTCATCTTCCAGTTCGCCGCCATCATCGGACGCCGCGCCATACTACCCACCACCCTTTCCGTCCGGGAGGACCGCCACGCCGGGCAGCTCCTGGCCCTCTATGTACTCCAGGGAAGCACCGCCGCCGGTGGAGATGAAGCCCATCCGGTCCCCGAGACCGAGCTTCTCCACGGCGGCGACCGAGTCCCCCCCGCCCACGACGCTCATGGCCTCGCTCTCCGCTACCGCCCGGGCCACCTCCTCCGTTCCCCGGGCGAAGACCTCCATCTCGAAGACCCCCATCGGCCCGTTCCAGAAGACCGTCCGCGCGCGCTCTACGTGACCCCGGAAGATCCCGACGGTCCCGAGGCTTATATCGAGGCCCATATGGTCGTTCGGGATGCGGTTCACCTCTACAGCCCGAGATTCGGCGTCCTCGGCCATCCTGTCGGCGACGACCACGTCTATGGGCAGCACCAGCCGGTCACCGGCCTCCTCCATGAGCCGCCGGGCCTCGTCGAGGTAGTCGTCCTCCACAAGCGACTGGCCGACCTCGTACCCTTTGGCCTTGAAGAACGTGAAGCACATCGCCCCGCCGATGAGTATGGTGTCCGCGGCCCCTAGCAGGCTCTCTATGACGCCGAGCTTGTCGGAGACCTTGGCCCCGCCGAGGATGGCCACGAGCGGGCGCTCGGGCTCCCGCAGGACCCGTTCGAGGTTGTCGAGCTCCTCCTCCATCAGGAGACCCGCCGCCGGGGGAAGGAGCTCCGCCACGCCGACGGTGGTCGCGTGGGCCCGGTGGGCCGCCCCGAACGCGTCGTTTACGTACAGGTCCGCCAGGCGCGCGAGCTGCCCGGAGAGCTCTGGGTCGTTCTCTGTCTCCCCGGGGTAGAAGCGGGAGTTCTCCAGGAGGGCGACGCCCTGACCGTCCCACTCGTCGAGGGCCTCCTCGACCTCTGGGCCCACTGCGGCGTCGAGCTTCAGGACTTGAAGCTCCAGCAGCTCGCCCAGAGACCGGGAGACAGGGTCCATGGAGTACTTCGGGTCGGGCTCGCCCTTCGGGCGGCCGAGGTGCGAGATCAGGATGGGACGCGCCCCCTCGGAGAGGAGGTAACGGATGGTCGGGATGGCGCGCCGGATGCGCGTGTCGTCCGTCACCCGGCCGTCCTTTACGGGGACGTTGAAGTC
>JACCZN010000118.1 GCA_013695915.1 Rubrobacter sp. | reverse complement strand
AAGCCAGACACTGGAACATCTGGGCCTGGTGGCGGCGATGTTCGATGAGCTCGGTATCGGCGAGCTGGTAGATGAGCTTATTCCCCAGGACTTCGAGCAGCGCTCCATCACTCTCGGGCAGGCGATGAAGGCGATGGTGCTAAACGGCCTGGGCTTCGCCAACCGCAGGCTGTACCTGATGCCCGAGTTCTTCGAGAACAAGCCTACCGAGCGGCTGTTGGGCGAGGGGGTGAGTCCCGAGCAGATCAACGACGACGCTCTGGGCAAGGCCCTGGATAAGCTCTACGATTTCGGTCCCAGTGAGCTCTACTCTGTGATCGCCTCAAGAGCCGCCCGGCGGCTGCAGGTAGAGCCCAAGATAGGCCACCTGGACACCACCAGCTTCCATGTAGATGGTCGCTACAACAGCGAGGTCGAGGTCTCTGAGACTGAGGAGGCCGGTCTGATCCGGTTAACCAAGGGCTATAGCCGAGATCATCGCGACGACCTCAACCAGGTGGTGCTGGAGCTGATCGTCGAGCATCAGGCGAGCCTGCCGATGTTGATGCGCCCTCTGAGCGGCAACACCTCCGATAAGTTGGCCTTCGAGCACTCCATCCGCGAGCACGTAGGCCAGCTACAGTGGGCAGTACAGGCACAGCAGCCGACGCAGCAGCCGGCTGGAGTCGAGATGATAGTCACCGACAACGCCGCCTTCACCGAGGGCTGCCTCAAAGCCTACGACCGTCAGGGACTGGGATGGGTCATGAGTGTCCCCGCCACGGTTAAAGAGGCCAAAGACAGACTCCGCGGCGTAGAGGCTGCAAGGCTTGGGCCGCTAACGGAAGGCTACTCTTACACCCCCATCCGGACCACATATGCCGGCGTGGCTCAACGCTGGCTACTGATCTACTCTCAGGCCGCCAGAGAGCGCAACCAGAAGAAAGTCGACAAGCAGCTCTTCGAGAGAACCGAGACCGAGCGCAAGGCCTTCGAGAAGCTCTGCCGAGAGCCCTTCCATTGCCCCGAGGACGCCCACAGGGCGCTTTCAGCCTTCCAGGAGCGTAAGCTCGACCTCCTCCAGATACAAGATGCCGGGATCGTAAGCCAGGCGCATTACCGGGGTCCGGGTCGTCCGGCCACGGACAGCGCCCCTGCCTCGATCACCCACCACATACGCGGGGCTCTGGCCGCACCCGTGGGCCGTCGAGAGCAATATCTTCTCCGGCGTTCATGTTTCATCCTGGCTACCAACACCCTGGACGAGGAGAGCCTCACCGACGTCGAGGTGCTCGAGCTCTACAAAG
This sequence comes from Rubrobacter sp., assembly GCA_013695915.1. Taxonomy (GTDB): domain Bacteria; phylum Actinomycetota; class Rubrobacteria; order Rubrobacterales; family Rubrobacteraceae; genus Rubrobacter_A. The sequence continues at coordinate 12,048 of JACCZN010000118.1, read as the reverse complement.
GACAATCCCGGGCAGAACGCGGGTTTCGCTTTCTAAAAGACCCCATGTTCATGGCCTCGACACTGTACTTGAAGAAGGTCGAGCGGGTCATGGCGGTATTGATGGTGATGACCGTGTGCCTGTTGGTCTACGCGGCGCTTGAGTACCGTATCCGCAACACTCTCCGAGAACATGAGCGAGCCAGCGTCCCCGACCAGAAGGGTAAGCCCACTACCAGACCGACCGCGCGGTGGGTGTTTGAGATGTTCGAGGACGTCCATTTGTTGACGGTCGGAGCGGGAGAGGTGGTCATCGAGAAGCTGGTGCTGAACCTGCGCGGCGAGCTAGAGACCCTGCTGCGGCTGTTAGGACCCAGCTACGCGCGGCTTTATTCATGAAAAGCGTCGAGAGGGGAGCGGAAAGGCGGTTGTAGGAACTTTACCCAGGACTCTGTAACCAGGACTTCGGGAGGTGAGATGCAGGAGGCACAGCGCGGCATTCGGCCGCAGGCGGGACGAGTCTCAGAGGCCCTGCCCTCGCCCCGGCTGGGCGTGGCGCTCGGCGGCATAGGGGCGCTGGCGCTGCTGGGGTGGGTAATACTCTCCGGGCAGGGGCTGGCGCAGGGTATCCTCTTCGGGCTCGGGGCGCTCCTCGGGGTCGCGCTCTACCACGCGCGGTTCGGCTTCACCGCGGCCTTCCGCCAGCTCATGGCCGTCGGGCAGGGACGCGGTCTGCGGGCCCACATGCTCATGCTGGCGGTGGCGAGCGTGATCTTCGCCCCGCTGCTCGCCGCGGGGACCGGGTTCCTCGGCGGGAACGTCTCCGGTTACGTGGCGCCCATCGGGGTCAGCGTCGTGGTCGGGGCGTTCCTCTTCGGCATCGGGATGCAACTCGGCGGCGCGTGCGCCTCGGGCACTCTGTACACCGTGGGCGGGGGGCAGACCACGATACTCTTTACCCTCGCGGGGTTCGTGGGGGGCTCGGTCCTCGGGGCCTGGCACTGGGGCTTCTGGACCCAGGACGCCTTCAACTGGCGGGAGGTCTCCCTCGCCGATACGAGCTTCGGCTACCCGGGAGCCGTGGTACTGCAGCTAGCCGTGATCGGGGCCATAGTCCTCGCCACCGTGGTGATCTCGCGCCGCCGTCGGCCACCGAAGCCCGCGCGGCAGCCGAGCGCCAGCGGGGTCGCCCGCGCGGTGCGCGGGACCTGGCCGCTGTGGGTCGGGGCGGTCGCTCTGGCCGGGCTCAACGCCGCCGTCCTGTACGTCAGCGGCTCGCCGTGGGGCGTTACCGGGGCCTTCGCCCTGTGGGGCTCCAAGATAGCCGCCGCTGCCGGGGTGGACGTGGCCTCCTGGACCTACTGGTCCGGAGACAACGCCGCGGCGCTTGAGAGCTCCATCCTGGCCGACGTAACGACCGCGACTAACTTCGGCATCATCCTCGGGGCGCTCGTGGCGGCGGCCGTCGGCGGGAGCTTCGTGGTACACCGCCGCGTACCACTCAAGACCGTGGTGGCCGCCATCGCGGGGGGTATCCTGATGGGCTACGGCGCCCGGCTCGCCTACGGCTGCAACATCGGGGCGTACTTCGGCGGCGTAGCCTCCTTCTCGCTGCACGGCTGGCTCTGGGCGGTCATGGCGCTGCTCGGCACCTATGGCGGCCTGAAGCTCCGCCCGCTCTTCGGCCTCCTCGTCCCGAAGCCCAGGGACGGTAGCTGCTAGACGCTGGCAGATCGACCGGCGAGCGTAGGGGCACCGGCCCGGCTGCGCGGTCCCGGCCGTCTACCGGGCGCGGCCCCGGGCCGGGCGCAGCTCCAGGAACACGTGCTCGGCGGGCTCGCGGGGTAGCTGCTGCACGAGGTTGAAGAGCCGGTACTGCCAGCCGTACTTTCGGCCGAGGGCCTCGCCAGCTCTCTCCTCCTCCCTGCCCTCCAGGGGGCGGGCCGCCGCCTCTACGCTCGTGGCTTCCAGCGGGCGGCCCCGCCAGTCGCTCGGGGTCAGCAGTATCCGGGAACCGGCCCGGATGCGCCTGGCCTTGCCGGAGTGGAGGCCGGTCAGGACGTAGGCCCTCTCACCCGCGAGCGCGAACCAGAGCGGTGTCGCGACCGGACGGCCACTCCGCTTGCGAAAGGTGGTGAGGCTGACGTACCGGTAGCCCTCCAGGAGCCGCAGGAGGCTACCGGAGCCGGTACTACTCACCGGGAGGCCCTTTCTCCGGACCTGCCTCCGGCACCTCTCCCCGGCGGCGCAGCCAGCCGGGCACAAAGGAGAGCAGGACGAACAGGACCGCCGCAACCCCGAGGAGTACGAAGGTCATGGTAGGGTCGTCTCCGGCCACGGCCAGAGAGCCGCCCGCGAAGGTGTAGACCAGTAGCCCCGGAAGTATGCAGACGGCGGAGACCAGCACGTAGGTAGTGAACCCGACGCGGGTGAGCCCGTAAGCGTAGTTCTGGAGGTTGAACGGGAAGACGGGTACGAGGCGTGTGATCACGAGCATCCGCCAGCCCTGGTTCTCGACCCCCTTGTCTATCCTCTGCAGCCGCTCGTCGCGCCCGATCCAGGAGCGCACCAACCCCCGGGCCGCGTACCGGGCCACCAGGAACGCCAGCGTCAGGCCCGAGGTGGCGCCGAGGAAAGCGTACACCGATCCCCAGACCGGTCCGAACGCGAGCCCTGCGAGCAGGGTGAACGGCGTCGCTGGCAGGAACGCGACCGTGGCCGCCGCGTACGCCAGCACGTAGACCACCGGCGCCAGGGGACCGAAGCCCTCGATGTAGTCCCGCAGCAGCCCGAGGTTCTCAACGCTCACGAGGTCCGCGAGACCCAGGGCCCGCGCCCCCAGGATCACCGCGAGCGCCACCGCCCCGGCTACCAGAACCTTTGCCAGACGCCTCCGGTTGATGGCCGCACCTCCTCTTGTCCGTTACGTCATCTGGGGGTACGCACACACCGGGTCTGGCGGATGCATCCGGCGGGGATTACGGAGCGACCAGGAGAGAGGAGGTCCCGGAGCTTCCGAGGCCGATGTAGTCCACCACCCCGATCACGCGCACCGCCAGCACGGCAAGGACCGCGAGCACCAGGAGCCAGATCATGGCCCTCCGGTACCTCACCCGAGCAGCGGGGGTACCGTGCGGTCCACCAGTACCTCCAGGACGTACGGCCTTCCGGCGTTCATCGCCCGCTCCAGAGCGGGCGGAAGCTCCCCGGGCTCCCCGACCGTCTCCCCCGCGCAGCCGAAGCCTCCGGCTATCCGGGTCACGTCGAGGTCCGGCAGGTCGAGCCCCGGCACCGGCCCACCGGCGCCGAGGGCCTCCTTGAAGCCCTTGAGGATAGAGTAGCCCCGGTTGTTGACGACGAAGAAGACCACGTTCGCCCCGTACTGCGCCGCGCTCCACAGCGCCTGCACGGAGTACATCGCCGACCCATCCCCTATCGTACACACTACCGGCCGCTCGGGCTCCGCGAGCTTTATCCCCACGGCGGCGGGCATCGCGTAGCCGAGCCCCCCGGCGGCCGAGGTGTAGTAACCGCCGGGGCGGCTCACCTTCACGTACCGGGCGAGCCTGGACTTGCTGGAGATGGACTCGTCCGCTACCACAGCGTCCTCCGGCAGGGCCTCCGAGAGGGCGTACATCGCGTACTCCACGGGGATCGGGGAGTACGGCTCAGGCGGCTCTGGCTCCTCACGAGCCTCGGGTGCCCGGCGACCGGAACTCTCCGGCAGGAGCCCCGTAAGCTCCCGGATGGCGAGCGCCACGTCCCCGACGAGGCTCGTACCCGTGGCGGCCCGGGCGGCCTCATCAGGGTCGTCCGTAACGTGCAGGACCCGTGTACCCTCCTCGACCACGGGGCCGGGGACGTAGGGGTAGTAGAGAAAGACCGGCGCCCCGAGCACCAGCACGACGTCGTGGCCCGAGAGCTGGGCGGCGAGCTGCTTCTGGGCGGGCGCGAGGTGACCCCGGAATAGCGGATGCCCCTGTGGAAAACCGGCGCGGCCCGAGATCGGGTCCGACCACACCGGCGCCCCGAGCCCCTCGGCGAGCGTCACGGCGTCGTGGAACCCTCCCGAACGGTCTACCCCGGCCCCGGCCACCACCACCGGGTTCCGGGCCTCCCGCAGTGCGTCCGCTACCCGCCGGAGCGCTCCAGGGTCCGGGAGGGAGCGGTGTACGACCTCACGGCTCGGGGGCGGCCCGGCTGCCTCCTGGGTCCAGTCGTCCATCGGGACGGAGACGAAGACGGGGCCGCGCGGGTGCTGCATGGCAGTGTGATAGGCCCGCAGGAGCTCACCGGGAACGTCCTCGGCCCGCAGCGGCTCCACGCTCCGTTTCACGTAGGGCTCGGCGAGCTTTACCAGGTCGCCCGTGAGCAGGGGCTCCAGGGCGATGTGGCGCCGGTCCTGCTGCCCGGCGGTGACCACCAGCGGCGTCTTGTTGTGATACGCCGTCACCAGAGCGCCCATCGCATTGCCGAGCCCGGGGGCCGTGTGGAGGTTCACGAGCGCCGCCCGGCCCGTCGCCCCGGCGTAACCGTCGGCCATGCCGAGGGCGGAGGCCTCCTGGAGGGCGAGCACGTAGGAGAAGTCCTCCGGGAACTCCTTCAGAAAGGGTATCTCCGTCGAGCCCGGGTTGCCGAAGACCCTCGTCATCCCGAGCTCCCGCAGGAGGTCCAGGGTAACCTCGCGTACCGTAGCCATAGAACCCGCCTCCTTGCGTAGCTCCCGGACGTCCTGTCCCGCAGCCAAATATACCAGAGAGACTACGGGGCAGGACCGTGGGCCCCAGATGTCCTTGCGTCGCGGGATTCCCGGTACAATGCTCCGGAGAAGGGCGGATCGAAAGGGGTTGGTAACGTGAGGTCTGTAAGGGTAAACGAGTACGGCGGCCCGGAGGTGCTCCGCGTAGAGGAGGTGCCCGTGCCGGAGCCCGGTCCCGGGGAGGCGCGGGTCCGGCTCTCGGCCGCCGGGGTCAACTTCATAGACGTCTACCAGAGGACGGGCACCTATCCGGGTCAGCTACCGTTCACACCGGGACTCGAAGGGGCGGGGCAGGTCGACGCCGTGGGCGAGGGCGTGACGGAGCTCTCCACGGAGGACTACGTGGCGTTCGCCATGACCCCCGGCTCCTACGCCGAGTTCGTCACCGTCCCGGCGTGGAAGCTGGTGCCGGTCAACGTAACCCTGGTAGAAGCGAGGGTCGCCGCCGCCGTGATGCTCCAGGGCATGACCGCCCACTACCTCTCCCACAGCACCTTCTCCCTGCAGAGCGGGCAGACCGCCCTCGTCCACGCCGCCGCCGGGGGCGTCGGGCTCCTTCTGACCCAGATCGCCAAGATGCGGGGCGCGAACGTCATCGGCACCGTCTCCACCGAGGAGAAGGCCCGGCTCGCCAGGGGAGCCGGAGCGGACGAGGTGATCCTGTACACCGAGAAGGACTTCTCCGAGGAGACCCGGCGCATCACCGGCGGCGAGGGCGTCCACGTGGTCTACGACTCCGTCGGCCGGTCCACCTTCGAGCAGAGCCTCGACTCCCTGAGGCCGCGCGGCTACCTCGTGCTCTACGGTCAGGCCAGCGGCCCCGTGCCACCCCTGGACCTCCAGGTCCTGAACTCCAAGGGCGGCCTCTTCGTGACCCGGCCCTCCCTGGCCCAGTACGCCGCCGACCGCGAGGAGCTCCTGTGGCGGGCCGAGAGCTTGTTCTCCTGGATCGGCCAGGGCAACCTGGACGTCAGCATCGGGGGCGCCTACCACCTCGAGGACGCCGAGCAGGCCCACCGGGACCTCGAAGGTCGCGGGACCAGCGGCAAGCTTATACTGATCCCGTAACCGAGGAAGTACCATGAAGCTCGACGTGGGGCTCGGGGTGGGCGGCGACCACCTGACCGGCATCGAAGAGACCGCCCGGGCAGCGGAGGCCCTGGGGTTCGCCGGCCTCTGGACCAGCGAGACCAAGCACGACTCCTTCCTGCCGCTGGCCATCGCTGCCGCAAAGACGGAGCGTATGACGCTCGGGAACTCCGTCGCCATCGCCTTCTCCCGCTCCCCGATGGCGACCGCCCAGCTCGCCTGGGACCTCCAGAGCCTCTCCGGGGGCCGCTTCGTGCTCGGGCTCGGGACCCAGGTGCGGGCGCACGTCGAGCGCCGGTTCTCCATGCCCTTCGACCGGCCCGCCGCGCGCCTCGCCGACTACATCCGGGCGCTGCGAGCCATATGGCACTCCTTCCACTCAGAAGACAAGCTCGACTACCGGGGCGAGTTCTACCAGCACACCCTGATGACCCCCTTCTTCGACCCCGGCCCCATAGACCACCCGGAGGTCCCGGTCTACATCGCCGGCGTCAACACCCGCCTCGCGACTCTGGCCGGCGAGCTCTGCGACGGCTTCCACGTCCACCCCTTCCACAGCCCCGAGTACGTCGAGCAGGTAGTAAAGCCCTCCATCTCGCGGGGCGCCGAGCGGGAGGACCGGGACCCCGGGAGCGTGGAGCTCGCCACCAGCGTCTTCGTCGTCGCCGGCCGCAGCGAGGAGGAGACCCGGGGGCAGCGCGAGGCCGTCCGCTCCCAGCTCGCCTTCTACGCCTCCACCCCCACCTACCGCACCGTGCTGGAGGTCCACGGGTGGGAGGAGGTCGGCGACCGGCTCTCCGGCCTCGCCCGCGAGAAGCGGTGGGCCGAGATGCCGAAGCTCGTCACCGACGAGATGCTGGGAGCCTTCGCCGTCGAGGCGGCGCCGGACGAGGTCGGCCCCGCACTCCGGGAGCGGTACGAGGGCCTACTGGACCGCGTCGCCCTCTACCTGCCGTTCGTGCCCGGCGAGAGGGACGAGTTCTGGCGGGCGGCGGCGGAATCCGTCCACGGCTGACGGGGGGCACTCTCCGGGGGACAGCCTACGCCCCCGTTTCGCGCCGCCGGCTGCCGGGTATGGGGGCCGGTACACGTAATGAGAGAACGTAGGGAGGCGCACGTGCAGTACGAAGAGTTCGTCGGGCGGGTCCAGGAGCGGGCCGGGCTCGGCTCCTACGGCGCGGCGGAGGACGCCACGCGGGCGGTACTCCAGACGCTCGGGGAGTACCTGAGCGGCGGGGAGGGGCTCGACCTGGCCTCGCAGCTCCCGCAGGGCATAGAGGACCACCTCATAAACCAGCCGCCGGACCGCGCCAAGATCTTCTCCCTCCAGGACTTCGTACAGATAATCGGGGAGAAGGAGGACACCGGCCCGGACAGAGCCCAGAGCCACGCCCGCGCCGTGATAGGCGTGCTCGGAGAGGCGGTCACCGAGGGTGAGATGCAGGACATCCGGCGGCAGTTCCCGAGCGCGTTCGACCCCATCTTCGACTAGCGGAAGACTCTATACGGAGCCGCTGTAGACGCCGGTAACGTAGAGGGTGCCGCCCCGCCGTAGAGAGGCCAGAGACTGTCCGAAGGCCACGGTCCTGTCGAGTTGAGAATCCACACCGCGTCGACGGTCTTCAAGGCTCTCTACTTCCGATGCCGGTCAGGAACTCCCGGACCCTGAAAGCTCCTCCGGTCTTCGGGGAGAGCACGGGAGTGTCGAGACCCGCACCGTCCCGGAGGCCTTCGAGGACGTTGATCAGGGTTCCCCCAGCGGTGTATCTGGGGCTCCAGCCGAGCTCCTCGCGGGCGCGCCGGGTGTCCATGACGGGCACGTTTAGCGCCAGGTCCAGCCACCCCGGCGGCACGGGCTGCAGATGCAGCCTCCACGAGAGTCCCGCTGCCGCCCGGGCGATCCTCCGGGACACGGGAACCGGGCGGGCGCCGAGGATGCGCGAGACCTCCTTGGCATCCAGGACCGGGTGGGTCGCCACGTTGAAGGCCCCGTGGACCTCCCGCACCACCGCCCGTAGAAACGCATCCCCGAGGTCGTAGGAGTGGACCACCTGCGATCGCAGGTCCCGTATATCGGGCACGAGGTTTATGAGCTCGGGACGGGCCAGGAAACCCGGGAACAGAGGACCGCCGAAGAGCCGCCGGATGCCGCTCGCCGCCTCCCGCTTGAAGACGAGCCCCGGCCGGAGCCTCACCACCCGGACCTCCGGCGCAGCCTTCTCGAACGAGTCCAGCCTGCGCTCTACCTCGGCCTTCTGGCGGGAGTAGTAGGAGGTCGAGATACCCTCCGTGGGCCAGCCCTCGTCAACCGCCCGGTCCTTCGGTCCCGGAGAGTAGGTCCCGACCGAGGAGGCGTAGACGAGCGCCGGCACCCCGGCCTCCCTCGCCGCCCACGCCGCCCGCAGGCTCCCCTCGACGTTCACCCTCCACAGCTTGTCGAGGTCCCGGGACGGCTGTATCAACCACGCCAGGAGCACCACGGCGTCCGCGCCCTCGAAGTGCGGCGCGAGGTCGTCCTCGACCACGTCCGCCGAGGCCCACTCGACCTTCGGCAACCGCAGGTCCGGCCGGCGTCGGGCGATGCCCAGCACCGACTCCACCCGCTCATCTGCCGAGAGCGAGCGCAGGACGCTCGTACCCACGTTGCCCGTCGCCCCTACGACCACTACTCGCATCCGGGGAGTCTAACTCTTCCACCAGGGGCGGGGAACCTTCCGCCGCGGAGCGTGTCTGGCGTCTGGCGGACCACCCTACCCGGTACCGCAGGACCACGCAAGGTTCGGCACGGCCTGCAGGATCCGGGCCGGGAGCGCGTAGAATGGGGGCGTGGCGGACTTCACGATCATAGGCAAGATAGCCAGCCGGGAAGTCATCGCCTCCGGGCGCGGCATTCGTGACCTCGAGGAGCTGAAGACCGAGTACGGGGAGGGCAACTGGCGCAAGTGCAAGGGGCGTGCGGAGGCCGAACTCGCCGATGGTACAATTTGCGATGTGGAGATACATTGGTACGAGGCGCACGGCATCGGGCAGAAGATAAAGCGAGTCCTCCGCTGATAATATGGGGTTGATCGGCAAGAACACACAGGTCAGCTACGCAGTCTGCGTGAACAACGAGGGCTACCCAATAGACCTTGAGCCTCTGAAGGTCTACGCCGTGCTTCCCGGTGAAGCCAACGAGCGCGACCTGAACCTCGTGAGAGTTATAGACGAGACCGGCGAAGACTACCTTTATCCGTCCTCGTACTTCATACCGGTGGAGCTGCCGCAAACGAGCGAGCAGACGCTCATGGAACTTATGAGGAGCCGGTCAGAAGCGTAGCCAAAGGACGTAGACGAGTTGGCGGCTCCTGAATTCACTGGGGCTGCTTTTTCGCGGGAGAGAGTCCCTTGATAAAAGCAGGTGACTCTCCCTCTTGTTGATGTTGAACTGCAGCGCTGACGGTTGCCTCTGCTCTCCAGGCCGGGGTGAACAAGGTGGCCACCGTTACTGGAACTACGGGCTCGGGTGCCCAGAAGCTGGTGGGGCAGGCTATGAAGCTCGGCCGGACTACACAGTTCTCCGCCGGGCAGCGGCGGAAGTCGTGTCGTTCCTCCCTAATGACCTGGAAGGACTTCCCGGAGCCGCAGGCTCATGGCGCGTCACGTTCGGAGCGACTCATCGCACTCCACGGCGAGGACCCGGCTCGGATCCGGTCGCTCTGCCGCCGTATAAGGTACCGGGGCGTGGTCTGGGGTAACATCAACGTCCTGTAGGTTCGTAGGCAGGAGAGGAGGGCGCGTATGCGGGTACTGGTGACGGGGTCCCGGGGCAAGGTGGGGCGGGCGGCGGTGGCGGCGTTGATGGAGAAGGGCCACGACGTGCGGGCGGTTGACGTATCGCCCCCCGTCTTCGAGCGCGCCCTCCCCGGGGAGCCCGACTACGTGCAGGCCGACCTCACGGACGCCGGCGACGCCTTCGCCGTGGTTCGTGGCGCGGAGGCCGTGGTGCACGCCGCGGCGATCCCGGAGCCCACCCGCAACACCCCCCACCACGTCTTCCAGAACAACCTCATGGGCGCCTTCAACACGCTGGAGGCCAGCATACGCTTCGGCGTCTCCCGCTTTGTGAACGTCTCCAGCGAGACCGTGCCAGGGTTCTTCTTCCCGGAACGACCCTTCCTGCCAGACTACGTGCCGGTGGATGAGGACCACCCCATACGTCCCCAGGACTCGTACGCCCTCGCCAAGCACTTCGGCGAGCAGCTCATGGACGCGGCCGTCCGCAGGAGCAACATCCGCTGTATCTCCATAAGGCCCTGCTGGGTCCAGCACGAGGGCAACTACGAGAGGAACCTCGGCCCCCAGGTACGGGACCCATCCGTGCTCTCGCCGAACTTCTGGAGCTACATTGACGTCTACGACCTCGCCGACTCCCTGGTGCTCGCCGCGGAGTCCGAGCTGCCGGGCCACGAGGTCTTCTACATAGCCTCCCCGGACAACGTGGGCAACCGGCCCTTCAAGGAGCTTGTGGCGGAGTACTACGGGGACGCGGTAGAGGTAAAGCCGCTCTCGCGCGAGGACGCCTCGGGCATCTCGTGCGCGAAGGCCGAGCGGATGCTCGGTTACTCGCCCAAACGCACCTGGAGCGACTACCTCGACGACGAGGGCAGCCTCAAGCCCGGCGTCGAGGGTATCTTCAGACCCGGCACCTGAGACCCCGCACTGCCGGGGCTTCGTGAGTACCTGAACGGCTATGCGGTAAGATGTCGGGTCTGGGCCGGCTGGCGAGGCCGTGGCCCGTTCTGGGGTGTTGCAAAGCGTATTACAGAGGGAGCGGGCTTCGCCATGAGCAACGACGTGTTCGGCATACGAGCTTCGGCGAGCGGAGACCGGGCATGACCTTCTCGCTCGCCGCCCGCTGCGAGCGCACCGGCCAGCTCGGGGTCGGTGCCGTCACCGCCATGCGCGGTGTGGGCAAGCTCGTCTGCCACGCCCGCCCGGGCGTCGGCGCCGTGGCGACCCAGGCGACGATGAACCCGTACTACGGGTACGACGGGCTGGACCGTATCTCCGGGGGAGGAAGCGCCCGGGAGGTGCTCGACGCGCTGGTCTCCAAAGACGCCGGCCGCGAGGTGCGCCAGTGCGGCATCGTGGACTCCTTTGGGGGCTCCGCCGCCTGGACCGGCTCGGAGACGCCGCACTTCGCCGGGCACATCACCGGCGAGAGCTACGCCGCTCAAGGTAACCGGCTCGTCGGCCGGGAGACGCTGGAGGCGACCATAGAAGCCTTCGAGGAGAACAAGGACCTCGGGCTCGCCGAGCGGCTGCTGCTGGCACTGGAGGCCGGAGAGGCCACCGGCGCCGACAAGGAGGGCGCCCGCTCGGCGAACATCACGGTGATGGGCACGGAGGAGTACCCGCTCTGGGATGTGCGGGTAGACAGCGCCCGCGACTCCGTGGTGGAGCTAAGGAAGCTATTTGCTGAGTTCGAGGAGCACCTGATGCCGGTGATCCGGGGTCTTCCGACCCGGGCGGACCCCGTCGGCGAGAGCGCCCGCCGGGAGCAGGAGGGCGCCGTATAGGGGGCCGGGCTAGGACTCCTCCAGGTTCGGGTTCACAGCGGACGAGGACTCCACGGACTGTACGGCGTACCCGGCTTCGTTCAGGACCTGCACGATACCGGCGGGGTTCGTGGTCTCCAGGCGGAGGACTATGAGCCGGTAGCTCGCCCTCTGGGCCGGGGTCAGGAAGATGCCGGCTATGTTGACCCGGTTCTCCGCCACGGTGTTCGCGATCCCGGCGAGGGCGCCCGGCTCGTTCGGGACCTCGACCTCCACCCAGCTACCGTCCCCGTGAGCCCCGACGAGCTCCGTCAGGCTCCGCATCATGTCCGAGGAGGTTATGATCCCCACGAGCTCGCCGTCGGCGACCACGGGCAGACAGCCGATCCTGCGGTCGTAGAGCTCGCGGGCCGCGTGCTCGATGGCCTCCAGAGGATGTATCGTCACGGGCTCCCGGGTCATCATCTCCTTGAGCCGGACCCACCCGAGGGTGTTCTCCTGGTCCGGGGTGTTGCGCGAAGGGCTGACGTCCCTGAGGTCCCGGTCCGAGACGAGCCCGACCAGACGCCCGCCCTCCACGACCGGCAGGTGACGGATCCCGTGTTCCCGGCAGGCGGCCAGGGCCCGGGCCGCGCTCGCCTCCGGGTCCAGCGTGACGACCTCACGAGTCATGGCGTCTCGT